>NZ_JBHZDH010000002.1:179726-248030 GCF_042755925.1 Lysinibacillus sp. NPDC059133
GTATTTCTCCTCAAAGCGCGGGTATTCCTCCGTCGCGAAGGGGGGCTGCTTGCTTCGCGGGTGTTCTACTCGTTCCGCGGGTATTTCACTTCAAAGCGCGGGTATTCTGCTTCGTTCCGCTGGTATTTCACTCCAAAGCGCGGGTATTCTGCCTCGTTCCGCGGGTATTTCCCTCCAAAGCGCGGGTATTCCACCCCGTTCCGCTGGTATTTCCCCTCAAAGCGCGGGTATTCCACCCCGTTCCGCTGGTATTTCCCCTCAAAGCGTGGGTATTCCTCCGTCGCGCGGGAATCTATTAGAATTCTAGGCCTTTAACAGCTGGTATTCCTTCGTCATAATAATGCTTTGTCGCATCAATGGTTGATACTAAATCGGCCATTGCAATAAGCGCTGGATTGGCGCTACGTCCTGTTACAACTAAATGCATTGTAGATGGGCGCTGCTGAATAGCTTCAATGACTTCGGCTAATGGAAGCACATCATCGATTGGGAATTTTGTAATAGCAAGCGCGTTGTTGAGCTCGTCTAATACGAGTAAATCAATGCTGTCGTCTTGTAGGGCGGCCTTTGTTTTTTTCCATGCCTTTGCTAAAGCGGCACGATGCTCCTCGGGTGTTTTTGTCCAAGTAAAGCCGATTCCCATTTGCTCCATTTCTACGCCAAGTTTACGAAGAGCAATTTGCTCTCCGTATGTACGCTCGGGTGATTTAATAAATTGCATGTATCGTACATTTAGGCCACGACCAACTGCGCGTAATGTGACACCAAGAGAAGCTGTTGTTTTGCCCTTCCCTTCACCTGTATAAACTAAAAACAAGCCTTTTCTAGCCATTCTTCAAGCCTCCCTTAAAGCCATGTTGTTTTTTCTTCAATTGGGGTACGTTTCTTGTCTTTAAGCTCCTGCTCTTCTGGATAGCCAATAAAGATTGTTCCTACTACTTTTTGTGATTCATGTGCGCCTATGAATGTATGCATACGTGGATCATGAACAAGCCCTACCCCGCGTGTACGCCATACAAAGCCAAGTCCTAGCTCCTCTGCCGCAAGCCACATGGACATGATGGCACTACATACGGCAAAGACATTATCTGCTGTTGCATCAGTATCATCTTCTACAATATCTGCTGTAACAACAATGGCAACTGGCGTTGTTTGAACAACCTTTAGCGAGCTTTCTACTAAATTGGGCTTTGTAGGGAATCGCTCCTGTAAATAAACACTTGCCATCTCCTCATAGCGTTTCATCGCATCGTCTTGAATAACATAAAAATGCCAAGGCTCACGCATACGATCATTTGGAGCATAAGTGGCTGCTTGTAAAATTTGCTCGATTTTCTCTTTTTCAACAGGCTGTGTCGTGTAATTGCGAATCGCTCGACGATTTTTTAAAGCCTCGATTACTGTCATGATGTATTTCCTCCTTATGCGCAAATAGGTTTTATTCCTTTATGTAAAGGCTAGTCCTTGCTCTTCAAACCATTGAATTTTCTCGCGTACATTGACGACCTCGCCAACGACAATCATGGAAGGGTTATGGTAGCCTTCTCGTTCAATAACGGTAGCTATTTCATCAAGCTGACCTGTAATGGTACGCTGTTGCTCTGTTGTTCCCCACTCAATAACGGCGACTGGAGTAGTAGCCTTACGACCATTTTCGATGAGCTTTTTAGAAATATAAGCTATATTACCAACACTCATATAAAAGGCGACTGTATCGATACCTGTTGCAAGTGCTGGCCAATTTAAAAAGTCCTGTCCTTTTTCCTCACGACCGTGCCCTGTTACAAGGGCAAAGCTTGTTGCAAAATCACGGTGTGTTACAGGAATACCAGCATACGCCGGAGCAGCAATTCCTGCTGTAATACCAGGTACGATTTCATAAGCAATACCATGATTTTTTAAGATTTCCGCTTCCTCTGCGCCACGACCAAAAACGAATGGATCGCCACCCTTTAAACGTGTGACAATCTTCCCTTCCTGCGCTTTTTCGACAAGTAATGTATGAATCTCATCTTGAATCAAGTGATGCTTACCAGGTAATTTACCACAGTACACAAGCTCGGCATCTTTTTTCGCAAATTCTAGCAATTTCGGGTTCACAAGACGGTCATAAGCAATGACATCCGCCTTTTGAATACATTCGAGCCCATACACTGTAATGAGCTTTGGATCACCTGGTCCGGCTCCAACTAAATACACTTTTCCGTCTTTCATCGCGCTACTCCCATCAGTATTTGTTGTAAAAATGCTTCACGTCTATCAATGTCTCCATTGCGTGTCCATTCTAATAAGCTTGGTTCCAGTAATGCTTGTAAAGCGGTACGTCTTTCTGGACCTTTTTCAAACTTCGCAGCAATCATTAAACGTGCTTGCTGTAGGAAGCATACATAATCATCATAAACCTCATCAAATTGCACTTCGAGATCCGCTTTGATTTTACGTGCTAGTGCTGGACTGGCACCTGATGTTGAAACAGTTAATACTAAAGGACCACGGCGCACTGTTGCAGGCGTTATAAAGTCGCTTTCAGCCTGCGCATCAGCGCGGTTGATAAGCTGCCAATGCTGGGCTGCTTCTTGGACAGCCTCATTTACTGACGTATCATTTGTTGCCGCAATAATGAGTGATGCATCATCTAAGTCACGCGGTTCAAATTCTTTTTCATGCCACGTAATTTGCCCAGATTCCGCGAGTGGCATCAATGAGTCATCTAGAGTTGGACTTACAACGACAATATTGGCTTTAGCTGGTAGCAATGACGCTACCTTCTGTGTTGCTACGTGCCCCCCACCAACAATTACTACGGTTTTATATTCAATATTGATGTGAATAGGAAAATAATTAGTCATGATTTTTCACCTTCTTACAAGCTGTTAACCAATTGTCAACAAGCTTTGGGTTCGATACGAAATGAAAATGCGTATAGCCAGCTACTAAATTTCCTGCTTGGTAGCCCTCTTGTTTGTTTCCAAAACGTCCCTTCGTTTCATAGGCTGGCGTATTATGTGTGCCGCTATATTTTGAATAGTGGAATTCATGTCCCTTTGCTTCTTCATCCGTACCAATTAAAAAATTATGTTGTGTGCCAAAAATTTCTCGGTAGCCGAGAGCCGCCAGTTTTGTTTGCATCGCTACTTCTCCTGGAATAACACCAACCATGTCATAACGGTCACCATTACTATTCGTAATAGCCTCCGTCAAATACATAAAGCCTCCACACTCAGCTAATGTCGGTAGACCTTTGGCGATTGCTTCACGAATAGATTTTTTCACATCGGAGTTTTCCGCTAATATATCTGAAAACTCCTCTGGAAAGCCCCCACCTATATACATACCATCAGCTTCTGCGGGAACAGGCTCATTCGCAAGTGGTGAGAAAAATTGTAGCTCTGCTCCTTTTGCACGTAGCAGCGCCAAATTTTCTTCATAATAGAAGTTAAACGCGGCATCCTTTGCTACGGCAATGCAAATATTTTGTGATGGTTGTTCCACAAATAGTTGCCCGGATTCTTGTAAAACAGGAGCCTTTGTTAATGCAAGCAATTGATCTAAGTCAATCGTCTCTGCCATTAAAGACCCTAGCTTATCAAAAAATGTATCGAGTTCTCCTCGTTCAATCGCTGGCACTAATCCTAAATGGCGACTAGGAATATCAATTCCTTCCTCACGCTTCAAATAGCCGATTACAGGAATACCGCACTCCTGCTCAATAGCAGCTTTCGCAATTTCATAATGGCCAACACTACCGACTTGGTTGGCAATGACACCAACGATATTCGGTTGATCCGACAACAATTGAAAGCCTTTCACAACTGCTGCTACACTTCGTGCCATACTCGCACAATTGACAATTAAAATAACAGGACTCTTTGTTACAACACTAATGTCTGCAGCAGAGCCAGCATCCGATAACGGACTTTTACCATCATAAAAGCCCATCACTCCTTCAATAATGGAAACATCCGCATCCTTGCTTGCGCGCGCAACAATATCACACACTGCTTCATGTGAAAACATCCAGCTATCGATATTGCGCGATTTCCGTCCTGTAACGGCAGTATGATAGGTAGGGTCAATATAATCGGGACCACATTTAAAGCCCTGCACAATTTTGCCCTTTTCTTGTAACGCTTTCATAAGTCCAATGGTAAAGGTTGTTTTACCAACCCCACTGCCAGTACCTGCAAGTACAAAGCGATTCGTTTGCATAGGCTTCCTCCTTAAAATGTTAATCTAGCAACAGAGATTGTAGCATTGCCCGATTTTTTCTTTTCTAGCACAAGCGACTCCACCTGCGCATAACGCATCGCAGCAGGCTCACTCACCCCATATGCCCCTGTATATTTAAAAACGGTTTCCGAAGGTGATGGGAAATCAATTTCATTTAATTCTGCCGGTGAATATGTAACAAATTCCCAATCGTATTTCTTTGTTATTTCTAGGAAGCATTGCTCGTCCTTCTTTAAATCAATCGTGCATAGCGCTTTCACACTTTTTTTCGAAAGCTTCAGCTCCGCCATGGTTTCATCAATGATTTGCTCAATTTCTTCCACAGATGTCCCACGATTACAGCCCATGCCAAGCACGACCGATTTTGGTCGATAAATGACCCCATTTTCAAGTAGCACTTCTTCTTCTGCGTCAATGATGCGGTCAGTAATGAGCAATGTCGCATGTGGTTTCGCTTCAATCGCTGCATATGTTGTCGGATAAATTTTAATTTGTTCTGGCATCGGTGTGTCACGCATCCACCAGTCACGTTCCCCCGTTTCCTGAACGATTGCGACGTGCTCCTCGTTAACAACAGAGGCACTGACAGGTGTCAGTTTATCGGCACTATCCCATACCCAGCCAAAACGTGCTCCAAATAAATCAACCGGAATGGTCTTTTGCACATCTGAAGCCGTCGTAATAATTGGATTTGCTCCAAGCGCTGCAGCTACTTCATGTGTCAGCTCATTGGCACCACCTAAATGTCCTGATAAGACGCTAATCACGTTTTCACCACGGTCGTCAATGACAACAACACCTGGATCTGTCTTTTTATCCTTTAAAATCGGTGCTATCATGCGTACAACTGCACCGAGTGAAATGATTAAAATTAAGCCTTTATATTGCTTAAAAAGAGTAGGCAACAGTAAACGCACAGTACCTGTAAACATCTGAATATGCTTTTCTGCTTCATCACCCTGCTCGAATTTACTCATGTAATATAAGTCGCTCGCAGTAAAGGTTTGCTGCAAGCGACGCCCAATTTGAACACCGTGCTTTGTGATGGCTACAACTGCATAAGGATTTCGTTGGTCAACCTCGGGCAATACGCCCTCTTGTAGCTCAATCACTTGTCTTCACGCCTTTTCTAAAGCCATGTGTAAAAGTAGCATCATATAATTTCGAACGATATTGATCTTTATCATGAATATCCGGATCTAATGCCCATCCAGCTAAAATCATCGCATGCTTACGAATACCGTTTACACGCATAGCTTCATCCAGTTCAATTAATGTTGTACGTACGATTTTTTGATCTGGCCAAGAAGCTCGTTGAATAACAGCTACTGGTGTATCATCAGCCCAGCCAGCATTCTGTAGTTCTTTTACTATTTTCTTTGTTAATGTTGCGCTCAGGAATAAGGCGATTGTACAGTGGTGACTCGCTAAATCGCGTAGCTTTTCAAATTCTGGTACAGGTGTACGTCCTTCGGCACGCGTTAAAATAAGTGTTTGTGTTAAGTCAGGAATTGTTAATTCTGCTCCGATTGCCGCTGCAGAAGCGAAGACAGAGCTAACACCAGGAATGACCTCATAGCCGATGCCTTCTTTTTTTAATAGTGCCACCTGCTCCATGATGGCTCCATACATAGCAGGGTCTCCTGTATGCATACGAGCTACCACTTTCCCCGCATTGACACGATCTACCATGGTCGCTACCATTTCCTCTAAATGCATACCTGCCGTACGAATAACCTCTGCATCTGGTCTCGCCTTTGCAATAAGGTCCTCACTCACTAAAGAATCTGTATACATCACAACGTCTGCTGTTTGTAGCATATGTAAGCCTTTCACTGTAATTAAATCTGGATCACCAGGACCAGCGCCGACAATATATATTTTTTTCATTATTTACGCACCACCATTAACGTTAAATATTCTAAATCGACACCGTCTAGCTCGCGCACATCCCAAATAATTTCCTCGTCAGATGTTACCTTTGTTACGACTGATGCCTTATCAAGTAAATCTAAATCACGTAGCACCTCAAGCATTAAATCAATAACCTTCGCTACTTTTATGAACACCACTGCATCGTGACTTTCAATCGCTTCACGCATCGCCTCATAGTTATCATGGGCAGGGACAATGGCAACACGATCATCGCCATCTGCCAGCGCAATGCCAAGTCGTGATGCTGAACCGTTGAACGAAGAAATACCAGGAACTGTTTGAATTTCAACGTCCGGGTGCATGTCCTGCATAAGCTTCATCATATGGATGAACGTACTATATAATAATGGGTCACCTTCTGTAACAAATGCGACATCCTTACCTTCTTTTAATTTTCCATAGACAAGTTCCACTGATTTCGTCCATTCGCGTTCTAATACAGCTTCATCCTTTGTCATTGGAAATACTAGGCCAAGCATGTCCTTTTCTTCTGGGTTAATGTAGACATCTACGATACGATGTGCATAGCTTTTACTGCCTTTTAGTTTTTTCGGATAGGCAATAACAGGCGATTCTTGAATGATACGGAATGCCTTAACTGTAATTAACTCTGGGTCGCCAGGACCTACGCCCAAGCCATATAAAATACCAAGATTACTCATGATTTTCTTCCTTTCGATATGCAGAAATAATGTAAATCGGATTTAATGGGACAAAACGTGTCATATCTAATATTGGTTTACTGCGCGCAAGCTGTGCCTGCAAGATGTCAACAGCAAAGCCACAAGACTTAAACGCTTCGACAGCCTTATATAAATTTTCAATGGTTGCAGCATTCAAGACAATACGACCGTTTGGCTTTAAGCGTGAACAGCATAATTGTAAAAGCTCCACCATTTCTCCACCTGTACCGCCGATAAAAATCGCATCCGGATCAGGGAAGTTTTCAAGTCCTGCTGGTGCTTTACTATGAATAGCAGTAATATCTACACGGAACTTTTGCTGATTTTGCAGGCAATTTTCTAAATCTGGAGCGTTTTTCTCCACGGCAAATATTTGACCTTCTGGCGCAAGCTTGCCTGCCTCAATCGCCATCGAACCCGTACATGTGCCAACGTCCCAAACGACGCTATCCTTTTGTAGCTGCATCGCTTGTAAACTTAAAATACGAATTTCTTTTTTCGTAATCAGCCCTTTGTCTGGCTTGCGCTGCGAGAATTCTTCATCATCGATACCGAGTGCATAGCGATTCGGTACTGAAGTTTGCTGTAAAATGACTACATTTAAAGGAGAAAAATCAACCTTTTCTAATTCATCAAGTGAGTACCAGCCGAATTTTTCATTTGTGCCCTGTAAATTTTCTGCGACAAATGCACGGTATTCTGTCATGCCAAAATGCTTTAAATAACGTGCCAACTCATTCGGATTATTCTCTGCATCTGTTAGCAATGCCACTTTCTTTTTACCATCAATTCGTTGTGCTAAGCCTTTCATGGAGCGCCCATGAATACTTGTAACATAAGCATCCTGCCAGCTGTCCCCCATCTTTGAAAAAGCAAGCTGCACAGAGCTCATATATGGATAAACGTCAATGTCTAGCTTTTTCGCTAAATAACCACCGATTCCGTAAAATAATGGATCACCTGACGCTAAAATAACTGTATTTCTTGTTTCTGCAGATAATCTTTCGACAAGCGCTGAAAGACCACCTTTAATCAACATTTTTTCTCCAGTGAAATTCGGGAAAAATTCTAGAACACGCTCTCCACCAACAAGCACCTCACAGTCTTCAATCCACTGTACATATTGCGGTAGTAAGCTTTCTTGTCCGTTATCCCCGATCCCAATCAATTTCATCGATCGATGCAATGTCATCAGCCCTTCCTAATAATTGTCCCTGCATCGAATAGATCGATGTGGAAAGCGTTAAACCGCCCTTAATATGATGTAATGAAGAATAACAGCAAGCTTCACATAAGTGGTTGAAAAATGCATCATAGCCCTTTTCTGCCATAATTTCTCCGACCTGTGAAGCAGTGTTTGCCTCTCGTACGTTTGTAACGGTTTCTTCACCTGCACCTATATCCACTGCTAATTGCGCTAAAAAGTTAAAATCGATAGGGGCACTTTTGGAGTGCACCATCATGACACCTTGTGCCACCTTTGAAAATTTCCCCATCATACCAACAAGCGATACTTGCTTCATACCAAGTCGCTTACAATGCTTTAATGTAAAGCCAACAAAATCGCCCATCTCTATGAACGCTTCCTCTGGCAAATGAGGGTACTGTGCCATCGCATACTTTTCACTGCGGCCACCTGTAGTGACAACTAAATGCTCACAACCAGCCTCTTTTGCAACACTAATTGCTTGGACAATGCTGGCCATATAGGCGGAACTTGAAAAAGGCACGACGGTTCCCCTTGTGCCTAAAATGGAGATGCCCCCAATAATACCAAGACGCCCATTTAAGGTTTTTTTAGCTATTTCCTCACCTTTAGGGACGGAAATAACTACGTTAACGCCTCGTTTAATTTGAAATTCATCAAGTACGCCTTGTACAGTACTATGAATCATCTTCCGTGGTACAGGATTGATGGCTGCTTCTCCGACAGGTACTGGTAAGCCGGGCTTTGTTACACGCCCGACACCAATTCCACCGTCCAGATGAATGCCTGGTATATCTGACCAACTCACCGTGCCGATAATGAGTGCTTTATGTGTTGCGTCCGGGTCATCACCAGCATCTTTAATCGTTTCACAGCTAACAGCATTATTTTGAAATGTACATTTTTCTATCGTAAAGGTCGCATCTCGCCCAATCGGTAAATGAATAGTACTTGTTTCTTGCTCTTCATTTGTAATTAAAGCAAGTAATGCGGCCTTCGTTACTGCAGTTGCACAGGATCCCGTTGTATAACCGTGACGCATGTCTTTGGGATCCTTTTTAGGCTTCCGCTCCACTATTTTTTCGCCTGTTCATCCGCTAAAAGTGAGACAGCATTCAATGCGGCAACCGTCACTGTACTACCGCCTTTACGACCAACATTTGTTATATACGGAATACCTTCTAGTTTTAGTAGCTCTTCTTTCGACTCAGCAGCTGATACGAAGCCAACTGGCATACCGATAATTAAATCTGGTTTCGCTAAGCCTTCTTTAATTAAACGAATTAATTCTAGTAATGCTGTCGGTGCATTCCCAATTGCATAAATGCCACCTTCATGTAATTTAGATGCCTTTTGCATAGAGATAATCGCACGCGTAGTATTTTGTTTTTTCGCTTCAATCGAAACGTCTTCATCTGCAATATAGCAGTGTAAATCGCCACCATGCTTTTGGAAGCGTTTTTTCCCTGAACCACTTTCGATCATTTGCACATCTGCAATGACATGGCGGCCAGCAAGGATTGATTTAATACCGGCCTCAAGTGCTCCTGGTGTAATAATAACGCTACGTCCTAATTCAAAGTCAGCAGAAGCGTGAATAATGCGACGTACAACTTTCCACTCATCCTCTGAGAAGTTATGCTCGCCCATTTCCTCTGCAATAATTGAAAAACTGTAATCGTAAATTTTATCTGGGTCTACTGTTAAAGGTTTGAAATCTGTTTTAAAATCCATCTGAATGGCCTCCTAAAGTGTGTTCTGTACAGCTCGTAATACATCTTCAAATGTAGAATATTGCTGTCCGTATTTGATATTTGGTCTTGCAATTAAAATCGTTTCAATGCCACATGCAAGGGCAGCGTCTAGCTTTTCATCCACCGAGCCAACCTTGCCGCTTTCTTTTGTAATCATCAATGTCACATCATATTGACGAAACAGTGCTTCGTTTAATTCCTTAGAAAAAGGGCCCTGTATGGCAACAATATCTCTTTGTGCCACACCAAGTGCTTCACACTTTTCCATATTATCGAGTCGAGGAAGCATACGTGCAATCACCCGCGTATTTTCTAAGCCATGTAACACCTTTGTAAAGGTAGCCAGCGTTTTACTGCCCGTCGTTAGCATAATGACTCCACGTTTTTCCGCTGCTACATGGGCAGCCTCCTCATAATCTTTCACAACCGTAATTAGTGGATGGGCATAATGCTCATGTGCACGTTCATAGCGAATATACGGAACATTTGCTTGCTCAGTTGCCGCCATCGCATTTTTTGAAGCTTCTTCAGCAAATGGATGAGAGGCATCTACAACTAAATGGTATCCTCGCTCCGTGATAATCGTCGCCATTTCCTCCGCCGTTAATCGACCGACTAAATGAGGAAGACCTACTTCTGCAAGGCTTGAAGCGGCTGAATCAGTGACGACCGTTGCAGTCACAGCATAACCTGCTGACTGTAGTTCAAGTGCTAGATTTCTGGCATCGCTCGTCCCCGCTAACATGAAAATCATTTCACTGGCTCCTCTTCATGGTGATGATGGTCATGGTCATGGTCATGGTCATGGTCGTGTTGGTGGTGGTCATGTTCATGATCGTGGTCATGATGGTGATGATGATGCGCAGGTCCGTGCACTGCCGCATAAGCACGATAATTTTCTAAATCTTGCATACCTGTTGATGTGCCATTCACAGCTTGCTCAATACGCTCCAATAGCACATTTTGTAAACGCTCATGATAGCCAAAATAGTTGGCAATTTGAATAGCACAATCAGGATATTTTTCGTTAAATTGCTTACACATACCATTCATTCGTTCCATTAGGATACCCGTGAATAAAAAGTATGGTAGCATAATGACTTTTTTAGCACCCAGCTTCACACAGCGCTCTATTCCTTCTTCAACACGAGGATCTGTTACGCCCATAAACGCGCTTTCTACATACTGAACCGGGAGTTTTTCCCATAACAAACGTGTAATTTTATAAAAATCACCATTTGCATATGGGTCACTACCGCCTCGTGCAATTAATAAAATGGCAGTATCCTTATGTTCTTCTTCCGCATTAAAGCCGATTTCTGCTAAACGATCTTCTAAAATCGCAAATATTTCTTCATGGATACCGATTGTTTGACCATATGTGAACGTTATATTCGGATAATGCTCACGCGCATGTTCGATTTCTGCTGGAATATGCATTTTTGAATGTCCAGCATGAAGAAGGATAATCGGAATAACATGCACCTCTGTAGCACCCTTTTTCACACAGTTCGTAATACCTTCTTCAATGTTTGGCGAAGCGAATTCTAAAAAACATGTTTCTACTAAAAAGCTATCATCAATACGAGGTGTCATTTGCTCGATAAACGTGCGTACCTCGTCATTCCCTGCTGCTAAACGGCTCCCGTGGCCGACAAATAAAATTGCTTTCATCTCATTACCCCTCACTAGTCGCCGCATGGAGCTGGCTCAACTTTTATTTTTGAAGACATATCCTGATACGTAAAATGTAGGATCTTTTTCACACGCTTGAAGTATTTAAACAAACGTTCATTTGGATGTGCATTTGCTTTATATTCTTCGATAATGTCGGTGATCAGCGGTATTAGCTGTTCAGGTTCTAATCCCTCAACAACAGGCTGGGCCGCATGTGCTGTCCGACCAACCGGCTTGGCACCAATAAAAACATCAAATTTACTTTTACGATAAACAATGCCAATATCATCAAATACGGCTCGATAACACGCCATACCACAGCCATTAAAGCCAATATTTAAAGTTTTCGGTAACGCCATACCACCAAGCTTTTCTTGAATCTCTTCTGCATATGGAATCGAATCGGTTTTTTCTCCGTAACAGAAATCACAAGCCTTTAACGAAAGTACGTCACCAATTGGTGTTAGTAAAAAGCCCACTTTACGAAGCTTTGCTGTAATTTCTTCAGGCTCAGACGTTGGAATTTTCAAATGAATTTGATGGTCTGGTGTATACTCCATCGTCCCTTCCTCACCAACGACCTCAGCTAACGTCATCATTTGTTGAGGAGTAAAGAATTTATTGGCTACCCCTGGACTTACAGCTAATTCAAAAATGGATTCGATTTTTTGTTGAACAAGCTTAGGTGAACTTTTCACAGCGCTCGTTCCCTTTACCATAGTAAGAGCAGCTGTCGCCATTTCAAGTGACGATTTTTTAAGCTTTGGTTGTGGTGTTATGGCTAAACTGGGCTTAATACGATTGGCATTAGGATCTGTCGCAAAATCATTACGTGCTGCTCCTGTTTCTTGATTCATCGCCCATGGTTCATTTTCTTCTTTAAGTCGTTGATGTGGTCGTAACGGTTGTTTTTCCTCACCAAGTGTATATTTACGCTGATAACCACGTGGCGTAATCATTTTATTGTCGTAAAAGAATGTTGTTGAATTACCGATAATAACCGTTGTTAACATACCTATATCATGTTCAAGCATTTCTGCTAAAGTAGTCATCGTAATCTCCTGACGGTCACGATACGCGCTTTTCACAAGTCCAACCGGCGTATCTGGAGAACGATATTCCAATAAAATTCGTTGTGCCTCTACAATTTGTCTCGTACGACGTCCACTTTTCGGGTTATAAAGAGCAATAACAAAATCCGCCATTGCTGCCGCTTCTACTCGTTTTGCAATTAAATTCCAAGGTGTTAAGTGGTCACTTAAACTAATGGTACAGGCGTCATGCATAATGGGAGCACCTAGTAAACTGGCACATGAATTAATAGCTGAAATACCTGGAACAATTTCTACCTCGATACCAGTTGCTTCTGTCCAGCCTAGCTCGATTAATACCTCATACACTAATCCTGCCATTCCATAAACCCCGGCATCCCCACTGGAAATGACCGATACGATACTTCCAGCCTCTGCTTGACGCACCGCTTCTTGAGCACGTGAAACTTCCTCTGTCATACCAGTACTAATAATCGACTTTGCACTAACTAAATCCTGAATCAGTTCAACATAAGTTTTATAGCCTATAATCATATGACTTTGTTGTAGTGCTTCCACAGCACGAGTCGTAATATGTTTAAAGTCTCCAGGGCCAAAGCCAACTACGAAAATCTTACCTTTTTGAGCCATTTTGTTACCCCTCTTTCACCTTTTCAATACCTTTAATGGCTGTTGTTTGCGCTGTACGCTGCAACAAACCTTCACGCAATGTAAAAACATGCTCATTATGTAACGATTCATGATTTAAATCTTGTACGAGTGCCTTCGCATGCTCCGTTGTCGACACACGGTACCAATTCCCCTGAGGATAAGCGATGACAACACAAGCATCCTTACACCTACCATTACAGCGGGTCCTTGTTGTATGTATTTCCTGATCAAGCGCTAGCAACTGTATTTCATCACGAATTGCCTGTGTAATATCTTCAGCATCTTTTTTCATACAACTACTACCATTGCATATAAAAAGATGTGTTTTCATCCCCTCTAAATTCCAAGTTGTCATAGTTGTTCTCCCCTCATTTGCTTTTAGGAAAAAGAAAAACCTTTACTCTAGTCGAAGAGTAAAGGTTTAGTAGAAGCCAAATAAAAACGAATATACGGGTACTCGCTCTCGCTTCAACTTCTCCCTCCGAAAAGTTTGCATGCATTATCACATAAGCAGGTTTCCTGACTTAAGCTTCCTTTTACTTTCGCGCCTTCCTAGTTTTCACTAGTGGCATCCGCGATTTCATCAGCTATTACAGTAGCGGGGGCTGTATCGGATTCTCACCGATTTCCCTATTATCTTGAAAATATTCAAGCACTTATGGATGTTTTATATGAATTTATATTATATCAATTATGCCTCGGCATAATTGCGTCCGGAATCGGCTTTGTGCTTGTACAAAGAACTCATTTCCGATTCCGTGACATCCGCCGGAGGCTTTAACTTCTTTCAGCAGGTGTTTGGAACCCGCTGAAAAGTAACTTAAATCTGCATTCATCTCACTACCTATAGAGGTGGGAGACTTCTGCTGAAAGAAGTTTAATGTAATAGAAAACTGTTTCTATCATATCTTATTATTTAAAAAATTCAATATTTCTTTTTTAATTTGTGACAATTTTTTTAATATTTCATAGCAATATGTGAAATCTTTATCTATTTATCAGAATTTTCGACATAGAATCTCAATTTAAAATTTTTTCATAAAAAGTATAGCATATATATGGAAAATCATGTTACACTTTGTCGTGAAATCTCACAACTTCATCTTTTTTCGGTGCGAATTGTTCATCATTTCGCTTAAAAGGGAAGCCGGTTCAAGTCCGGCGCGGTCCCGCCACTGTACTAGGGAGTTTTATAGAGAACGTCACTGTCCAAAGGATGGGAAGGCCTATAAAACGTTGAACTAAAGCCAGGAGACCTGCCGAAAAATATGTGATCGTTTCAACCTACGAGGATAGGTGTGCGGCTGAGCAGATTAGAATTTTATTTGCATTTTTAGCTATGCACTTTTCCACAAACGGAGAAGTGTTTTTTATTTTCATTCAAAAGAGACCCCATCTCAAGGTGGCAGATGAGTACAGATATGGTTCCGGCTTGGTCAAAACATCTACTGAATGAAAATAAAGCCTCCGGCGGATGTCACGGATTTTCAAAGGAATGAAATGTGCTGGCACAATTCAAAATCCTGATGCAATTACGCCAAGGCGAAATTGTTTAGTTCGCATACTAATTCGAAAAATTTTAATGTGAGGAGGAGAGATATTTGAAATTCTCAGGTTGGAAGCTTAGTTATTTCTTATTGGCATTTTTATTCGTGCCAAATCGTGCATTTGCGATGCATATTATGGAGGGCTTTTTGCCAATCGAATGGGCGATTTTTTGGTGGGTCTTATCGATTCCATTTATTATTTTAGGATTACGTTCTATTCGTAAAACTATTGATGAAAATCCTGAAACAAAAATGATATTAGGGCTATCGGGTGCTTTCGCCTTTGTGCTATCAGCTTTAAAAATCCCTTCTGTAACGGGAAGTTGCTCGCATCCTACAGGAGTTGGGCTTGGGACAGTTCTTTTTGGACCATTAGCGATGAGTGTTATCGGAACAATCGTATTATTATTCCAATCTTTACTTTTAGCCCATGGCGGACTTACAACTTTAGGTGCTAATGCCTTTTCTATGGCAATTGCTGGGCCTATTATTGCTTATTATGTTTTTAAGGGCTCACAAAAAATGGGGTTATCATTTTCAGTAGCCGTCTTTTTAGCAGCAATGCTTGGTGACTTAGGTACATATGTTGTCACTTCTGTACAATTAGCTCTTGCCTTCCCTTCTGAAATCGGAGGCTTTATGGCTTCTTTCACAAAGTTTGCTGGTATTTTCGCGTTAACGCAAATTCCTCTTGCTGTTAGTGAAGGCATTTTAACAGTGATCGTTATGAACTTCTTGAAGAAATACAATGTGAGTGAATTAAAAGCTTTACGTGTTTTCTCAGCAAAGGAGGCTCACTAACATGAAAAAAAATTTACTGCTCTTAGCAATTGTTGTGTTGCTAGCAATCTTCCCACTTTTTATTCAAAAAGGCGCCGAATTCGAGGGTGCTGATGGCGAAGCGGAGGCAGCAATTGGTGAAATAGATGTTAACTACGAGCCATGGTTTGAAAGTTTTTGGGAGCCACCAAGTGGTGAAATAGAAAGCTTATTATTCGCACTACAAGCTGCTATTGGCGCTGCATTTATCGGCTATTTCATCGGCTTAATGCGCGGCAAACATAAAGAGGGTTAAGCGATGTTACTCATTGATAAGTATGCTTATATGAATAAACTAGCGTCTGTTCATCCGCTAGAAAAAATGACGTTTTCCCTTGGACTGCTTCTATTGTCACTTATCATGAGAGATGAACGAATTTCACTCATTACATTTATTGTGATGAGTGCTTTTATCATTTTAGGTGCAAAAATCCCTGCTACATATTATGCAAAATTACTATTGCTACCCGGGTTTTTTTTACTATCAAGTCTAGTATCCATTTTAATTTCTATAGTGCCGGCAACAAGCACGCTGCCTACAAACATTTGGTCATTTTCTCTTCATCATTGGACAATTTTTATCGGCAGTACGAGCTTATTTACAGCGCAACAGCTTTTTTTCATCGTCCTTGGCAGTATAAGCTGTTTGTATTTTTTAATTCTCACAACATCAGTCCAATCTATTTGTTACGTCCTACGACAATGGAGACTGCCTACTCTATTTGTAGAGCTAGTAGAGCTAACGTATCGTTTTATTTTTATCTTTTTAGACAGTATGCAAAAAATTCATCTTGCTCAACAGGCTCGACTAGGTTACAGCTCCCCTATGCAGTGGCTTCGCTCGGTTTCACTGCTGATTGTTGCTTTATTTGTCGAGATGTTCCAACGAAGCCGTGAGCTAAACAATGCGATAGAAGCACGTGGTGGCGAAACGGTCTATTGGCAGGAGAATGTTACTTATAACACAAAAAATTGGCTAGGCATTGCTGCAATTTTTATACTCCTCATCATTTATGGAGGTTTTTTCTAATGACAGACTTATACTTTGAATTAACACATTTATCTTACGCTTATGCAGATGGAACTCATGCCTTAACAGACATTACACTTGAGATTCCAAAAGGGAAAAAAATCGCTTTACTTGGTCATAATGGGGCTGGAAAATCAACATTATTTCAGCATTTAAATGGTATTTTGAAGCCTACAGCAGGAAGTATAACCTTTCAAGGCAAAGCACTTAACTATAGTAGAAAAGCATTAAAGGAATTACGTCAACAGGTTGGAATTGTATTTCAGGATGCAGACAACCAGCTTTTTTCTGGCACTGTTAAGCAAGATATTGCATTTGGACCTTTGAACCTTGGCTGGACAACTGAAAAAATTGAAGAAAAAATTGCGTGGGCGATCGCTCAAACCGAAGTTGAAGCATTGCTTAATAAACCGATACATTTCTTAAGTGTTGGACAGAAAAAACGTGTCGCAATGGCAGGAGTACTTGCAATGGAACCTTCCGTTTTATTACTAGATGAACCGACAGCTGGACTAGATAATTATTATAGTGCACAAGTTTTACAGTATTTAGCTACGTTAGAAAACGGTGAACGAACCATTTTATTAGCGACGCATGATATCCCGTTAGCCTATGAATGGGCAGATCAAATAATCGTAATGGAAGCCGGAAGAATTATTTATAATGGCGATCCCGTTGAACTGTTCTTTCAAGAGGATTTGCTTGAAAGAGCCCATCTTGAACGCCCATGGGTCTTCGAAACGGCCATTGCTTTACAAAACAAAAAGCTATTTGAGAAAAACATCAAAATGCCTCGTTCTAAGGAAGATTTACACAGACTTATTGAGCAGCTATAAGACAATTTATCCGTAGTTGGAATTTTTAATTGTGAATGGCAGCCATTATTTAGAAAGATGTGGATTTTACTTCTCCTTTCTACAAATCTTTACGATGGGTAAACTATGATGGTAAAATATAGAATGGTATCTTTGAAAAATATATCCTCATTTATGAAACTTTTCTATCACTCATTCGTAATAGTATAGATGTCACAAATAATAACCTACCCGAGGAGGGAAAACAGTTGAAGAACTGGAAGAAGAAATCAATCGCTTTAGTAGCATCTGCAGCACTAATGGTTCCTACAACTTCTGCATTTGCGGAAGCTCCACAAAAAACAGCAAAGAACCAAGATTTAGTGAAAGTTGCTAGCAATAAGGACCAAACAGTCAAAAATCAAAAAGAATGGATTAGTAAGGATACGATTATCGTCAAACATTCAGGTCTTGATAAGAATGTACATAACAAAATTGGCGCAAAAGTGATCCGCTCTATTCCTTCATTAGGTTACGATGTTATCCAACTGAACAAAGGAACAGATTTAGAAAAAGCAGTTTCCTTTTATGCTAAACAAAAAGGGGTTAAAAATGTATCCCCAAGCTATTTGTATCATTCCTTTGGCACGAAAACAGATCCAAAGAAACAGGATATGTATCATTTAAACCTACTTGAAATTGATAAAGCTCTACAATTAGCAGGTAACAATGATGTAAAAGTGGCAGTTATCGATTCTGGTGTGGACTTTAAACATCCAGATTTAAAATCTCAAGTGCTACCTCCATATAATGCTGTAGCACCTGCCAATACTTCTTATCCTGGTGATCATGGAACACATGTTGCAGGAATTATTGGCGCTGCAAAAGATAATGGGATTGGAGGACATGGGATTAATCCAAATGCCAAGATTCTTCCAATTGATGTATTCAACGGAAAAGATGGTGCTAATGATTTCATCATTGCACAAGGAATCCTTTACGCTATCGAGCAAGGCGCTGATGTTATCAATATGAGTCTTGGCGGCTATGGTGATAACCCATTAATGGAGGAAGCCGTTCAGAAAGCGATTGAAAAAGGAGTTACCGTTGTAGCTGCTGCCGGAAATGAATCGACAGATAATTACTCCTTCCCTGCTTCTTACGAAGGCGTTATAAGTGTTGGTTCTACGAATGATCGAAACAAACTATCAAGCTATTCAAATTATGGTCCATCAGTTGACCTAGTAGCGCCAGGTGAAGAAATTTACAGTACCGTTCATGATGAGAAAAAAGGATCATCCTTTGTAAAATTTAGTGGAACATCGATGGCATCTCCTGTTGTTGCAGGTGTGGCTTCCCTTTTAAAATCAAAATACCCAGATTTAAAGCCATATGAAATAGAGGCTATTCTTGAAATGACCGCAAAGGATTTAGGTGATGAAGGCTATGACCTTACATATGGACATGGACTTGTAGATCCTGTGAAAGCATTACAGTTTAATATAAAAGATTTACCAAAACAGTATTCAGAAACAAAAGAAGAGCGCTTGAAAAACGCTAAAGTCCTTAAAAAGGATACATTAAATACTGAAAAAGGTGTATTCAACCAACCGGACGAAAAGAAATGGTACAAGGTTGATCTAGATGCAAATGAATATGCTCAAATGACATTAAAAGGTGCAGACAAATATGATTATGCATTTGATTTGTACTTCTACCCTGAAGGTTCTAATAAAAAAGTAGAACCAATTAACGTCAATGATGTTCGCGTAGGCAAGCAAGAAGGATACCTATATAGTGCAGATCAAAAAGGAACCCTTCTTATTGGAGTTAAAGATCATAATGGCAACTATAGCTCAAAGGGCGATTCTAACTATATCTTCACAGCTCAAACGACTAAAGAATTACCAATTGATTCATTAGATATGGAGCATATGGAGAATATTGAAAAATTCCCATTCAGTACAGAAGGGAAAAACTATACCCTACTTTCTGAAGATCATCTAGGTGACAAAGATTATTTCACATTTTCAGTAAATGAACCAACGACACTGAAATTTGATTTAACTGGGATTCCAGGTGTTACTGCATCCATGGAGCTTTATTTAAAAGAAGACCTACCAACAGAGATAGTCAATGATGAAGGATTAGATGAGGCATATCCAATCCGAGCATCTTACGGCACAGATAAAGGCGAAGGAGTAAGTTTGGTTGTCGATGCACTGCCTAATGAAAAGTATGTCATCGGCGTCTCTAATGAAAACAGTAACAATTCTACACTTGAAATGTTCTTTAACGGCGGTATTGATACTGAAGCAACTGTTAGTGAATCCATCATTCCTTACACATTAAAAGGTGAAGTCGTTACCCTTCCTGAAGATGAAGACGGCCTTACATCAGTAGGAATGCTAGAAAACAACGTACAAGAGGATCTTTCATCTTTTAATGAATATAAAACAAAAAAACGTAATCAAATGAATGATTTTATGAATATGTTCATGAATCCAGGTGCTATGGAACAACCGGAAAACGTTGAGCAAATTATGGAGCAAGCGATTCGTTTTAATATTGGTCAAGATCAAAAAGCATACTTCCAAACTGAAGATGATGAAGATTACTTCACATTTACAGCTAAAGAAAATGCCGTTTATGGTTTCAACATTCAAAAAGGTATAAATCAATCACCAGCTGGTAATATATTCGAATACGATGAGGAAACAAAGGAACTAATACCAGTTTCTTCATTAACTAACGATATGGGGTTACTTAGTCTACTTCTTGGTTCAAAAATTGATGAAAACGAAGCTAAGACAGTTGCATTGAAAAAGGATAAAACCTATGTTGTAAAAGTAATGAATCTTGGTGACCGTTCTTCTGAACCGTATACACTTAAAACAAGTAAAATGGCAGCTATTCCACAAGAGGATAAAACAAATCATAATACACCAAAAACTGCTATGAAGATTCAACCAGGTACTACTTACAAAGATCATCTCATTTATCAAGATGATACAGATTTCTACTATTTTAAACAATATGACAAAGATGCAGTCATGAGCCTTCTTATTTCTTCTGTACCATATACAAAAGAACAGCTAGATCAATTACCTAAAGAACTTCAAAATGACTTGAAGTTTTCAGGCTCCATTATAGAAGATACAAATGGCAATAGAAAAATTGATCCAAAAGAAATGGCAACAGAAATACAATTTGGACAAGGTGAAGATCTCCTTCAAATACTAATGGGTCTTGGTGGGACAACAGATGTGAATACTTCTTTTAAAGCCAAACAGGGTCATGGATATTTTATTGTCCTTAACGGAAGCAATGTTGGGCAATTATCAATCCAACCGTATACTTTAACTTTGTTTGATCATAAAAATGCAGATGAAGATGCCGATTCCAAGTTAGTTAACGGTGTGCCGACAAAACCAACTGTACTTACGAAAAAAGACGGTAAATGGGTAGCTAAGCAATATCTAAATGCAGGTATTCCGTTTGGTGATAAAGACTATTTTGAGTTTAAAAACGACAGCAAACGTGATGTGTCCTTCTCTCTTAAAACAGAAAAAGCACTAGATGGCGTCATCCGTATTATTGATGCAAAAGGAAAAACAGTACAAACTTTAGATTATTACGGAGCTGGAGATGCTGAAGTAGGTACAGTCACATTGGATAAAGGAACTTACTTTATTGAAGTAAGTGAATACTACGGCAAAGCTAGTACTCAACCATATACACTAGAAATAAAATAAAATATCAACCCCTTGGACTGAAAAATAAACGTAGTAGAAAGATAGAATTTTCGGTTGAAGGTGTAAAAGAATTATCCCCTAGATGATGAAAAATCTAGGGGATTTTTTATTGAAGTATTCGTGTTTTATTCACTATAACGCGGCGTTTATTTCCGTTCCAACTAAGCACTTTTTCAATGGTTTTTATTAAACTCTCAGGCCAATACTAGTCATGATGGCGCGTGATACTTTTAACTTTTATTCCCCTACTAATGACACTGATATAAAAGTATTCGCCCTGCCTTCATTCCAATCAAGTTATAGAATGGCAAATGATACTCCTCTTATTCGTTCGGCTTTTCCCCTAAATATTCGGCCACTTTTTGCACAATATATCTCCAATTTAATTCCGTTTTTGCAAAAGCTTGGAGGTGTTCGCATGTATTAGCCAATAAAGCTTCCTGTTTCGTTACTTGCTGTAATGTCCGTCCAACACTTTGCCAATCATGTGTCGGATGAATTGTCCCGAAGCGCTGATTATGGGTAATATCTGCAGCCCCATCGACATCAGTCGTAACGATATAACAACCATTCTTTGCGGCCTCAGCAAATACATGAGCATAGCACTCTACTAAAGAGGTTAGGCAAAAAATTTTAGCCTTTCTATACTCCTCCTCCAATCGTACCTTATCATAAATCGGTCCTAAAATAACGACCTGTACTGCGAACGGATTTCCATCAAGTACGTTCAACAGCTCCTGTCTAAACGCCTCTGACATTGGACCTACTAACCGAAACTCCCAATCTGAAAGCTGTGCAGCTAAAAATGCTTTTACTGCTAAAAGAATTTGTTTTTCAGGAGCATCTAAACGGCCAACTGTTAGTATTCTATTTTCTTTCTCGTTAAATGAAACTGGCTCTGTGTGAAACTGCTCATAAAAACCGTTAGGAATACGTCTAATATCTAAATTCGCAAATTCATGAATAGAGTTTTGAACGGATTCACATTCAGATGAAAGTACATCACAAAGCTGGAGTAACTCCAAAAAATAAGGATAAGTTTTCAATCGATTTAACCAAAACCGATTAACATCTAGCTTCATATAAATTTTCCCGTTCGGATTATATTTTTTATAGGTTTTTAAGATCGACAAATACGATGGATACGGCCCTATCGCAAATGCAATATCGATGTCCTTCGCATGCTCTATTAAATAACTATTCATATTAGCAACATAGTCATCCTCAAACGGAATATGTTGAAAAGTGACAGAAGGAAAGGTTTGTTTCAATAATGCTTCATTCATTTCCGTCGTTAAAATACTAACATCGTAGCCTAAATATTCACCTAACAAAACAGGAACAAGGCACAAATCTTTGAAAATATGTGAGTCGGAGAGCTTATACGATTCCACACTACATATGAAGGCTATCTTTTTTGACATAACATCCCCCTTTTTAAAGTCTGTACTTTCATTAAATTATGTTTTCTCGTTGAATAACGTGAAAAGAATAGTATAAATACCATGAATACACTAGTAAAATTACTTTATTTATAAAGTGTACTCTCTTTTAAATAACTAACGATTGTAAGCAATTGCCTACAGAACAACTCTTGCAACGCATATTGTAATAAAGAATCCTTCATGTCAATCAAAGTAAACAGTATAGACTTTATAAAACTTCTACTTACGCCTATTTCTAATAACTATACAAAGAATCGAGGTTTTACATGAAAATTAGCTTTTTATCACCTGCCTACAATAGTGAAGAATGGATATTGACAATGTTAGATAGTATCCCGAAAGAATACGCCTATGAAATTATCGTTTGCGATGATGGCTCAACCGACAATACTGTAGCCCTATTAAAGGACTATCAAAAAAACTGCCCCGCTTTAAAAATAATTAATCATCCAACTAATTTGGGTGCTAGTGTAGCCTATAATCGATGTATCGCAGAAGCTACTGGTGATTATGTAGCAATCATTGATAGTGATGATCACTACTTACCCGCTATTCGAAACGTCTTAGCCCAAGTAGATGGTCAGTTTGATATTTACTACTACAACATGCTAACAAAGGCTGGCTATGCATTTTTAAAAGATGAATCGAACCAATACACATTACCGGGACAATTTAAAATTATTCGAAGAAGTTTTATAGGTGATGCAACCTTTACTATAAGAAAAGATATTGCTGGGGATTGGGATTTTAATTGTGCCTTAATGGATAAAAACCCGACAAGTAAATATACAAATGAATTGGCATACTGGTATAACTTCCCAAGGGAAAATTCTGAATATGATTTACATCGTAGAGGATTAAAATAACGCCATTATTTCCATGCATGCAGGAGGTGTAATTGACAATACATGTTTAAAGATAAAGTTCTTCTCATTACAGGCGGCACTGGCTCTTTTGGTAATGCAGTATTAAAGAAATTTTTGAATACCGACATTAAGGAAATACGCATCTTTTCAAGAGATGAAAAAAAGCAGGATGATATGCGTAAACTCTATCAACATCCAAAAATCAAATTTTTTATAGGCGATGTACGCGACATCCAAAGCATTCATAATGCGATGTATGATGTCGATTTTGTTTTTCATGCTGCCGCTCTTAAGCAAGTCCCTTCTTGTGAATTTTTCCCACTGGAAGCAGTTAAGACGAACATCCTTGGCACTGATCATGTTTTAACGGCTGCTATTCAAGCAGGTGTGAAAAAAGTTATTTGCCTTTCCACTGATAAGGCTGCTTACCCAGTAAATGCAATGGGAATTTCAAAGGCCATGATGGAAAAAACGTTTATTGCTAAATCAAGAATGGTTCATCCCGATAAAACATTGATTTGCGGGACACGATACGGAAATGTCATGGCTTCAAGGGGCTCTGTTATTCCTTTATTTATCGAACAAATTAAAGCTGGTAAGCCTTTAACGATTACAGATCCAAAAATGACACGCTTTATGATGAGTCTTGACGAGGCAGTTGAACTAGTTTTATACGCCTTCTCACACGCTGATAACGGGGACATTATGGTACAAAAATCCCCAGCTGCTTATATTGAAGATTTAGCCCAGGCTTTACTAGAAATTTTTCAAGCTCAAAATAAAATACAAATTATCGGAACACGGCATGGTGAAAAGATTTACGAAGTGTTATTAACAAAAGAAGAAGCTGCAAAGGCCATTGATATGGGGAATTTTTATAGAATCCCTGCAGATAATCGAGATTTAAATTACGGAAAATATCTTGATGAGGGCTCTCCTAAAATTACTTTAACGGATGAATACAATTCTACTAACACGAAAATACTGTCTGTCGCTGAAATAAAAGAAAAATTATTAAAACTTCCTCTCATTCAAGAGGAATTACAAAATTGGATGGGAGGAAAATCTTGAAATTTTTAATACTTGGAGCTACTGGAATGGCTGGTCACACAATTTCACTCTACTTGTACGCCCAAGGACATAATGTAACAACCTATTCACGAACAGCCTTTTCATGTGGAAATAATATTACCGGAGATATTACAGAGACAAATTTTTTAAGGTCACTATTACTAGATTGCGACTATGATATCGTGGTCAATTGTATCGGTGTTTTAAATGACGCCTGTGAAACAGACCGCGAGAAAAGCATATATCTCAATAGTTATTTGCCTCATGCCATTGAATCTTTATTAAAAAACAGTAACACTAAGCTTATTCATTTAAGTACAGATTGTGTATTCTCAGGAAAAGCAGCTCCCTATCATGAAAAAAGCCTTCGCGACGGGGAAACCTTTTACGATCGTACGAAGGGACTAGGAGAAATTGAAAGCACTCAACACCTAACATTTCGTAACTCTATCATCGGTCCTGATCTGAAGAAGGATGGCATTGGTCTCTTTAATTGGTTTATGAAGCAACATGATACTATTCAGGGCTATACTGGTGCAATATGGACCGGAGTTACTACCCTAACGTTAGCAAAAGCAATTGAACGTGCAGCAATTGAAGGTACAACTGGCCTCTACCACCTCGTCAACAATAGCAGTATTTCAAAATTTGAGCTACTGCAATTATTCAATACGCATTTCAAGGAAAATAAAGGTACGATCCAGCCATATCCCCTCGTAAACATTGATAAAACACTAGTCAACACACGAAAAGATTTTTCATTTATTGTTCCTAGCTATGAAGACATGATCCTTGAGATGAAAAACTGGATATGGCAGCATAAAGATTTGTATCCCCATTATTATAAATGAGTTTGGAAGTTCAGGATGCTAAAGAGGAAGTTCGGAGACCGTTCAGAATGGCAATGAGTTATAGAAAGAAAATATAGTCAGTCATACCTTGATACTAGAGAATTCAAGGGTTTTATAACATTATTACTTAAAGACTAAAAAAATTGTATTACTCCCCTCACTTACGGTTGGAAATTCGCTATTAGTGAAACAAAGTATTTTTGATTATGCAGCATAAAAAGACACCTGCTACGGTGTCTTTTTGCTGAGACTAATATTTGATTTTGAGAGTATCCCCATCGACATAAACTCCCTCGGAACGGGAAATGAGCAGCTTTTGCTCTGCTGAGAAGCCGATCGTTTCTCCATCCCTTAAAGTGACGTTCTCCTCTACAATATATCCGGAAATAGTAATCAAAAAGTCACGCAGCTCGGCAGGAGTTGCTTGACTGTCCAGAATTTCAATTTCATCCTTGCCAAAGGCTTTTAAACCATAAGTATATCCATCTACCCCGTTCTCCGTTCCGACCAGGCCGAAATAAACAAGATTCAGTAAAGGAAACATGTCGTCATCCTTCATGACTTCAGCCATATCCTGAAAAAGTTCAGGCTGGAATACGGTGCCAGATGTATAGATTCCTATTGCGTTAGGAAGCTTTAAACAACTGGCTGCCAGCTTTGTGTATAGCCTGCCACTGTCCAATGGTGAGCCGGAGCGGGTAAATGCAGCCAGGATGATTTGAGCTACATGCGTTTGCGTAACCTCCACGGCTTCCTTCCACATGTAGTTTCCTTGTGCATAATGCTCAGCCTCACCATCTGGTACGGGAGCCTCGACAAAACTAACCGCTAACATGCAGTCGTCCACTTCAAAGACCAAGGTTCCTTCCTCTGTTTCTTCGGCGTTTTCCTCATCTTCTACTGACGAGCAGGTGATGTTCCAATCATTCAAAAGGTTGGCCTTTATCTGATCAATATCACATTCTGCAGAGTTAAGCAGAACGAATCCGTTAAAAATACCAGAACCATTGTCTTGCGTTTCCGCCTCGTCCTCCATGGATTGAGTAGCTTCATATCCTGCAGCCTGCTGCATCCAGTATTCTCGGATTAACTCTACCATCTTTACAGCTTCTTGCTCTGCAGTCGCAGGGTCATAAGGTTGCATCTCGCTAAATATATGGCCGCAATGCTCGGTGTCAGACGGGTCCTCATACCCACCGCATACGCCAAGGAGCCATTTTCCGAGCATTGTTTTTTTATACTTGAATATGTAGTAGTGCATATCATGTAAATCAAACTCTCCTGCAATTTCTATTTTCCTAGGTTGTTGCCCAAGTTCTCGTTCATCTGCAAGCCAATCAATCATGGATTGCATTGCTGCTTGTTGTTGAGCTGTCATTAATTTCTCCCCTTTACGAATGTATGATTCTACAATTATACTACCAGCCTTTAGGGAGATGAATAATGAATCGTGTAATTTCCTAAAAATTAGTAATTTACTTCTATTTCTGTTTCTATTCCGCCGGGGCTTTAGACCAACAAATATCTGGTCATTGATTACCCTACCAAAACAGAAAAAATGAAAAAAGGAATTGCGAAGTTCATTCTAAATTCCTTTTGTCGACAGTTTTTAACTAGCCTAATATGTGCTCTTTCTCATAAGCTATGTTAAACAATTCTGTTGATATACTGGACTTTGAGCAATTCGTAGGTATCATGGAAATGGACGAGACTTATTTGCTGTTCTCGGAAAAGGGAAAACGCAAAGTGGAAGGTCGAAAGGCTCGTCAACGTGGTGGTTCATCTTCACAAAGAGGCATCAGTAAAGAGCGGGACCGTGTCCTAGTTGCAAGAGACCGTCAGAAAGTAACATACTCAAAAGTGGTTGGTCAGAGACGAATTGTAAAAACTCGATTAGAGGAAGCTGTTGGCTCTAAACTTTCTCCATCCAATGTTCTTTGTACTGATGCTTGGCGAGCATTTATGACTTACGCAAGAGAAAAAGGACTTGAGCATTATAGATTTAAATCAGATGGTAAGGAACGTGTTCGAGGTGTGTACCATATTCAAAATATGAATAATTATCATAACAGATAGGGTTGGATAAATCGGTTTAATGGCGTGGCAACAAAGTACCTTTACCATTATTTGAGTTGGTTTCAATTTCTAGACCAAATTAGACATCTGAATGATGACACAACGATTAGCAAGATGATTATTGTGAGCTGTCTGTTCTCAACCGATGTGACCTATGATAAACTCAAGTTATCAGAATTTTACAATTGGTTGTCAAAGCGATTTTCCTTTAAAGGGTAGCTTAACGGACTTGGAAGCCTAAAATTAAATTATTGGAGGATAAGTAATTTGAATAAGTATGGTCAGGATTTATTTAAAGGCTCAGCAATCTATTATTCTAAATACAGACCTATGTATCCTTCTTCTCTAATAAGGTTCTTGGTAGAAAAATTCTCTTTGAATGGGGAGCAGAACCTACTTGATTTAGGATGTGGTACAGGACAACTTACAATGAGATTTTCGGATTGGTGTAATAAAATAGTTGGAATAGACACTGAGCCAGAAATGATTAAAGAAGCAAAACGTCTTCATCAAGAGGTAAGAATGGGGCAAATACATTGGTTTAATGGAAAATTAGAACAATATAAAGCAGAACACAATGAACAATTTAATCTCGTAACCATAGCAAAAGCCTTTCATTGGATGGATAGACCAAAGGTTTTAGATGAACTATTCAATATGGTAACTGATGGTGGTGGAATAGCTATTATTGATAACTATGACCCAAACCAATCGTTAGCTCAATGGCAAGAAAAAATAAATGAAATCGTAGAAAAATGGTACGGAAAAGATAGAAGAGCTGGTAAGGCTACCTATACTCATCCTATTATGAGTCATGAAGAAGTAATGTCAAATTCAAAATTTAGTGTTGAGATACACAATTTACCTACATACGAAATAACTTGGACCATCGAGTCAATACTCGGAAATCTATATTCCACATCCTATGGGTCTAAACGTTTTCTTGGAAATAACATCGAGCTATTTGAACGTGAGCTTAGAGAAGCCCTGCTTGATATTTCTAACTCTGGAGAGTTTAAAGAAAAATTAAGTTTATCAGTAAAGCTCGGTATAAAGAATTGTTAGACTTATTCCACATAAGGGAGCTTTAATTAAAAATAGGAATTCCCGACAACGGAGTTCCCATTATTTATTTTAATAAATCAACAGTATTATTTAACATAGCTTTCTCATAAATAGAATCTCCAAGGTTACATCTTAGTTACTTATTACCCTATTGAAATCGTAATTTACAAATTCGTTAATAACAGAAAATTACTATTTATTGTTTTTATTTAGAACAAATATTATAAAGTATAAAAGTTTTTTAATATAATTTTAATCTAAGATTCTTTAGTATATAAAAGCTAAAGAATCTTAGATTAAAAATGTGCCTTTTTAAATAAAAAGGCACATTCAATAACATATTAAATGAGAGTGTTATAATACGATCGTTTTTCTTAATTTGATACACTATTACTACTACTCTGCACAACATTTTTCTTGCTAAAAAGATAGCCAATAATTGCACCTAACAGACCAGTAATTAGCCAACCTGCACCTGATGTGAATAATGGAATAAAGGCAAATGTAGAGTTAATTTGTTCTACCATAACATTAGCATCCTTTAATGCATCCAATATTGCTATAAATACAGTACCTATCATCGTGCCTACATATACACTTTGTGCACCTCCGAACCATTTTTCTGTAAAAATAAGGATGATTAAAGTAATAGCAATTGGATATAAAAGCATTAATACTGGTGAAGCCATCGATAAGATCTTTGTTAAACCAAAGTTTGTAAATACCACACCTAGTAATGAGAAAACAATTAACCACTTTTTATATGAAATACTTGGCATAATGCGGCCAAAATATTCAGCAGTTGCAGCTAAACAAGCGACGTTTGTTGTAATTCCTGTTAAGAAAATCACGATTCCAATTAAATAAATTCCGATTTGACCAAATAAAGTTTTCGCTGCTAAGGCAATAAGCTCTCCGCCATTTGATACATAACCAACCGAATCCACACTCGATACACCAATCCAAGCCATAGATACCTGTAAAGCAACTAAACCAACAACCGTAATAATCCCTGCTTGAAAAAATACTTTGGAAACGTCTTTTTGTGACTTCAAATTCAACGATTCAATTGATTTAATAAAAATTCCACCAAAAACGAAGGCTGCAAGTACATCCATTGTGTAATAGCCTTGTGTAAAGCCCTTTAAAAAAGCAGTCATCGTTGTTTCATAGCCAGCAGACTCTACAGGCGCTTGTGCAGAACCCATTGGTGTAATAATTGATTTTGTAACAATAATAACTAAAAGCACTGTAAAAATAGGTGTTGCAATTTTCCCTAAACGTTCAACAAGCTTAGATGTTTCCCAAGATAAATAGATTGTCATCGCGATAAAGGCAACTGAAAAAATGAGTAAAAATAATGTATGGTTCGCATCACTTGGGAACAATTGTTTTAATGCAATTTCATAAACAACCGATGTTGTACGTGGTATCACATAGAACGGTCCTAATGCAAGGAATAATAAAATAGAAAAAACGACTGCAAACTTTGGCGAAACGCGATTCGCTAAACTTTCTACTGTACCGCCACCTTTATTTAATGCAACGATTGCTAAAAGAACTAAGCCTACCCCTGTAATTAAGAAGCCCGCCATTGCAATTGGTGTATGGTTTCCTGCCTGTTGTCCTACAATCGGTGCAAAGATAACATTTCCTGCACCTAAAAACATGGCAAACAACATGAATCCAATGACTAGAATTTGAACAAAGGATATCTTATTACCCATATAACCGCCCCTTTTCCTGATATTATTTAAACAACAAAGCCTTCTGGATAAATATCTTTATTTTGAAGTATGAATTTATGCTCTCCAGTAATCCAAGCTGCCCCGCGAATAGCTGGAATGATTGCCTCATAATCTCCTACATTCGTTTTGCCTAAAATTCTGCCTGTAAACTGTGAACCAATAATACTTTCCTGAATAATGGCCTCTCCTTCTTCCAATGAAAGCGTTGCCATTTTTGCGCATGTGCCTGTTCCACAAGGAGAGCGGTCAATTTGTTCATTCCCAAAGACAACTACATTTTTATAGTGGCTATTTGTAATTTTTTCTGAAATCTCTACTAAGTCCACGGACTTGATGGCGTCAATTGACGGATGTTGAATATCAATGTTCGCATTGATATAATCTCTTATATTTTTGGCGTATTTTAATATTTCTTGTTTATTTTGCAAATCAACGACTATCTTTAACTCACTTGCATTTACTATAGCGAAAAAACTTCCTCCGAAAGCAATATCAAGCTGAACTGTACCTAGCTCATTCAATTCAATTTTTAAATCCTTATGTAGCACAAAGGCTGGTACATTTTTAAATTCAACTGCTTCAACTTCATCTCCGTTATAATAAATAGAGCATTCCACAATACCTGATGGTGTATCCACTAATACTTTATCTTTCTTTTCAATAAGTCCTGTATTAATACACATAGTGACTGTACCAATGGTTCCATGTCCACACATGTTCAAATAAGCGCCACTATCCATGAAAATAACGCCAATATCACACTGTTGATTAATAGGCTCAACTAGAATAGATCCAAACATATCTTTGTGCCCACGAGGTTCATTCATTAGTAACATTCGTAAATGGTCATAATTTTCCTTTACGAAGTTTTTCTTTTCCATCATTGTTTCGCCAAAAATTTTTGGAAATCCATCCACTACAATACGTGTTGCTTCCCCTACAGTATGTGTATCAATTGTTTTGATTTCATACTTATAACGACTCATATAATTCCCTCCCCAAAAATCTAAAAATACTATTAAAATAATAATAAAATATGCAAAATAGTAAATTTAACAAAAATTCTATTTTTAAAAACTATTCACCTCTTTTGGAATTTTCTAATAAATCTATACATCACAACATAAAGCATAATCACTCGTTTGAAAAGTTTTTTTTTCGTCAAAAAATATTTTTACTTATTTTCAAGTCTGTAGAAATGCAATAAACACAATAATCCATGACCCGAAAACGCTTTGTAAAATAATTTTTTGAAATTTTACAGTTTTCTTTTTTTAGTGTTATAATCGCCAAGAAATTTAAATTCATTATTTTAGGGGGATTTTATATGGCATTACGTGACTTTTTTATTTACTTATCAGAGAACCAAATGCTTAATGGTGCAGCTCAAAGATATGGTTTACGAATGGGCGCACAAAGCGTTGTAGCAGGCACAACAATTCCAGAGGTCGTTCAAACGATTAAAGAATTAAACAAAGCAAACATTTCTTGTACAGTTGATAATCTTGGAGAATTCGTCTTTGAGAAATCCGCGGCAACAGCAGCAAAACAAAATATTTTAGCCGTGATACAAGCTATTCATGATGAACAATTGGATGCACATATTTCACTTAAGCCTTCACAGCTAGGTCAAGATATTGATATCGACTTTTGCTATGAAAATTTAAGAGAAATCTTGGCACTTGCACATAAATACGATATTTTTGTAAATTTCGATATGGAAAACTACGCACGCCTCCACAGCTCATTTGACTTACTAGAAAAGCTACACCAAGAGTACGATAATGTGGGTACGGTTATTCAAGCTTACTTCTTTGAGTCAGAGGAAAATATTGAGAAATTCAAAAACTTCCGCCTCCGTATCGTAAAAGGGGCCTACAAAGAAGATGATAGAGTGGCTTATCAATCAAAAGGTGATATTGACCGCAATTATTTAAAACTAATCGAGCAACATTTGCTAAACGGTAAGTTCACATCGATTGCAACACATGACCACAATGTAATTAATCATGTGAAGCAATTTGTCAAAAGTCATAATATTCCGAATGATAAATTCGAATTCCAAATGTTGTATGGCTTCCGCAAAGATATGCAATATGAATTAGCGAAAGAAGGCTATAACTTCTGTACATATTTACCATTCGGTAGTGATTGGTATGGTTATTTCATGCGTCGTCTAGCAGAGCGCCCTCAAAATCTAACACTTGTCACAAAACAAGTGTTTACTAAAAAAACAAATACAGCCATTGGTCTAGGTGTTACAGCCTTTGCTCTTGGTCGTCTATCTAAAAAGGTCAAATAATTTAACACATAAACTAAATGAAAAAGCGAAAACATTATGAATCAATGTTTTCGCTCTTTTTATTGAGTTTATAGTTTTTCACACGATACTGTAAACTTTGTCGCCGTATGCCTAATGTAGCCGCAGTTTTCGAGATATTTCCTTGGTGAAAATCTAATGCTTTGGAAATATAATACTCTTCCACCTCTTTCATGTAGACATCAAGTGGTCGAATATCATTTGGATCTTTAATAATAAATAAATCCGCATTCTCTTCCATTCCATCATCATAAATCTGCTGGATTTTCCATCTAAAATAAGCTGGTAGTATATGTAAATCTATGACGGTTTCATTAGTCAAAAGGGAGGAAATTTCATCAAGTAACACTTCTAACTCCTTTAAATTTCCAGGCCAATCATATTTCAAAAAGATCTCTTTGACTTCTTCCGATAACCCCTGAATGGATGAGCCAAAGCTATCACGATGGCGCTGGAAGTAATCATCAATAAACGGCATGATATCTTCTTTTCTTTCTCGTAATGGGGGTACATAAATCGTAATCCCTGAAAACAATCGATATAACTCCTTAGATAACTTTTGTTCTTGAATTAAATCGATCGGGTCTTTGCCCACACTAGCAATCAACATATGCTGATGATTCGAATGATTGTTAAACAATTCTACAATTTTTTGTTGCGCCGCTAAGGATAAATACTCAATCCGCTCTGCGAAGAACGTAATATTTTCTTTTCCAGCAATGTTTTTTTCAAATTGCTTTAAAATGGTGTTTTCATCTCTGCGGCAAATCAATGTAATAAACAGATCGTTTTGCACCCTTAAGTCATGATGAATTCCCTCGGCAATCATATCAATTCCTGTACCCGATTCCCCTATTAACACAGCGGGCATCCGACTCAACGCCACAATTTTTGCTTTTTCAATAACATCTCGCATCACTTCTGATACTGCAGTAATAATATCAAAGGTCAGCGGAGCACCATATCTTCTTAATGGCTGGTACATCATATATTCAAGCTGTGTAATATCTCGTGCAAATTCCACAGCACCTATTAAAGCTCCCTCATAGTGCAATGGATAAATATTACTAATGTAGGTGACTTCTTGATTTTTTTTATTCCAATACGTTTTTTTCACATTGGGAATTGGCGATTCAGAGCTTAAAACTTTATAAATATCACTTTTCTCCGCTTCAAAATCAATAATTTCGTGTGCTCGTCTCTTCTCGAACTCATCTTCATTTACACCTTCTAATTCTCGCATTTTTTTATTATAGATTAGCAATTTGCCCTCTGTATCCACAACACAAATGCCCATGTCCCCTTTTTCAATAACGTATTTATAAATAGTTAATAAAATATGATCTTCCATCTTGTCCTCCTGTATACTCCTATCCCTCTCTATATTTTAGCATTATGTATGAAGGGCAGACATGAAAATTAAAAAATTCCGAAAATTATTGTTGATTAATGCCAAACTATATTGCATTATAGAATTAATAATATTCCAAATAGTGCATAATCATTTGGCACTTTTGTTCACAGGAGGAAATTAATATGATTACATACAAACACGAACCATTCACAGATTTTACTCAAGAGGCAAATTACAACGCATATTTAGAAGCGTTAAATAAAGTAGAGAGTTATTTAGGTCAAGACTACCCACTTATTATCGGTGGCGAACGTATTACAACAGAAGATAAAATCGTTTCATATAATCCTGCAAAGAAAACAGAAGTAATTGGTCGCGTATCAAAAGCAAACAAAGAACTAGCTGAAAAAGCGATGCAAGCTGCAGACGAAACATTTAAAACTTGGAAAAAAGTAGATCCAGCTATTCGTGCAGACGTACTATTCAAAGCAGCGGCAATTATCCGTCGTCATAAACACGAATTCTCTGCACTTTTAACAAAAGAAGCGGGTAAACCATGGGCTGAAGCTGATGCAGATACTGCAGAAGCAATTGATTTCTTAGAATACTATGGTCGTCAAATGCTACGTGTTAAAGAAGGTCAACCTGTAGAAAGCCGTCCTGGTGAATACAACCGTTATGACTATATTCCATTAGGTATTGGTATTGTCATTTCACCATGGAACTTCCCATTCGCAATTATGGCAGGGACAACGGTTGCTGCTTTAGTAACAGGTAACACTGTATTATTAAAACCAGCTTCAACAACACCTGTAGTTGCTTATAAATTTATCGAAGTGTTAGAGCAAGCTGGTCTTCCAGCAGGTGCGGTGAACTTTGTACCAGGTTCTGGTGCAGAAGTAGGTGACTACTTAGTTGATCATCCAAAAACACGCTTCATCAGCTTCACTGGATCTCGTGATGTAGGTTTACGTATTAACCAACGTGCATCTGTATTAAATGATGGTCAAATTTGGATTAAACGTGTTATCGCTGAAATGGGCGGTAAAGATACAATCGTAGTTGATAAAGAAGCTGATCTTGAATTAGCTGCTCAATCAATTGTGAAATCAGCATTCGGCTTCTCTGGTCAAAAATGTTCAGCATGTTCTCGTGCTATTATCGTTGAAGATGTATATGACACAGTTGTTAATCGTGTAATGGAGCTTACTAACACGTTAACAGTTGGTGATCCAACAGACTTCAAAAACTTTATGGCAACAGTTATTGACCAAGCAGCATTCAATAAAGTGACAGATTACATTGAAATTGGTAAAGGAGAAGGTCGCCTTGTTGCAGGAGGTACAGCTGATGATTCAGTTGGTTACTTCATCCAACCAACAGTATTTGCAGACGTAGATCCTTCTGCGCGTATTATGAAAGAAGAAATCTTTGGGCCAGTTGTAGCGATTGCAAAAGCTAAAGATTTCGATCAAGCAATTGATATTGCAAACGATACTGAATACGGTTTAACTGGTGCGGTTATTACAAATAATCGTATGAACTTAGAAAAAGCTCGTGAAGATTTCCATGTAGGTAACTTATACTTCAACCGTGGCTGTACAGGTGCAATTGTAGGCTACCAACCATTCGGAGGCTTCAACATGTCGGGAACAGACTCAAAAGCAGGCGGTCCAGACTACTTACAATTACACATGCAAGCAAAAACAACTTCTGAGTTTCTCTAAAACATAGAAATTTATAACTGGAATAAAATCATGTTTATTTTTTGAAAAATAAAACCCGAAGCGATAAAGCTTCGGGTTTTATAATAGTAGAAACAGACTAAAAGACATTTGTAGCTGACGTTTCACTTACGTTACATAGAACACGTGTTGAAAGAAGTTAAAGGAAGTCGTTCATCAAGTATTGAGTTGCTGGGGTGAGTAGCAATATAATCCCGACTTTTTGGTCATAAAAAAATCCTCCATTCAATTGAATTGGAAGATAATTTCTATGCTTTTAGCGTAATAAAAAGGGATTCTACGTCAGTGACCGAATCCCCAATTTTCGAAAACTTTTTTCAATGGTTTTCATTTGTAGTTAAAACGGTAAAATTTTGTAGATATTCAGAACTAATACTATATGAAACAACCTTCTCCTCGCACTTCTTGACTACATCAACATGATTGTCGTAACTAAAAACAAAGAAATTAACATCTTTTTTGCCTCTTTTTACGTTCATGACAAATGGAGTAACATTAGTCTCTGGCTGTAAAAATAATTTTTCATTACCTGGAAATATATAGTGTTTTTTCAAAAAGGAAGCTTTATTAAAATAGTCTGTAAATCTATTTTTTTCTTCCTCTTCTAAATTCTTTCCATTAAATGTTACCGTAACATCTTTTGAATCAAGTTTTTTATGAAGTTCAAATTTACTAACTCCCCATGCCACAGCTATACTGGGAGGGCTCATTAACAATTTAATAATAGATCCAATCACTAGCGTAATAATCAAACCCGTTGTCATATCATATCAACTCTTTCAATAATTTAATCATTTTAGTAGCAATTACTATAGTATTACCTACATTGCGCATTGTTTCATAATAAATAATTAGTAATTAGGCTATATCGATGTTTTATCATCTACCTCTCAATGATAAGGGATTTATATTTTTTATAACCATCCAATTCGATGCTTTTTTGACCATCCAATCTAATCCACTTTTAGTCATCCAATTGTCTATAAACTATTAATAGCTTCTGCAAACCTTTTGATTCCTTCATCTATTGAATTTTCATCTTCCTTTGCGAAAGTAAAACGAACAAAACCATCTTTGGATCCCAGTGTAGAACCAGGAACATAAATGACCCCTCTTTTAATGGATTCTTCAAGCAATTGGATTTCATTATAATTTTTAAGTATTTTACACCATATATGAATACCACCTTGAGGAATAGAATATTCCACCTGATCTTTTAAATAAGTATCAAGGCTTTTTATAATTTTATCTCTCCTTTTTTCTAATTCCTTCATTAAACTTTTTATATGAATATGAAAATTTTCTGATTCTAAAAAATCATTCGCTACCCATTGTGTATAGCTAGAATGACCGAAGTCGATTTGCTGTTTCGCATCAGATAACCTTTCAATCACCGATGTTGGGCCAATTATCCACCCTATTCGTAATCCTGAGGCAACAATTTTAGACAAAGAACTAATGTATAAGACGTTGCCATTCCTATCCATTGATTTTAGGGTAGAAATTTTATCTCCCGAAAAAGCTGTTAAACTATATGGATCATCTTCTACTACTGGAATTCCAAGTTTTGAGGATATGTCTAAAATCGCTTCCTTTTTCTTTTTGTTCAATAAGGAGCCCGTTGGATTTTGAAAACATGGATTTAAAAAAACCATTTTAATTCGGTGCTTTTTATATAATGACTGCAAATCTTCTGGGTTTATTCCATCCTTATCGACAGGTAGATAATGTATTTGTATACCTACCGATTTGAAAATTGGAAGATTAAAATTGTAGGAAGGATCTTCTATCGCTATAGCATCACCAGGCTTTAACAAACATTGTACAATTAAATGTAGTGCCTGTTGCGCTCCTGATGTTATCAGTATTGAAGAAGGATCTGTTTCGATTCCCCGACTTTCTTTTACGTGTTTTGCAATGGTAGTTCTAAAGATTTCATTCCCCTGTGGATGATCGTATCCGAGACTTCCAATAAAAGAACGTGTTGACGTTATCTCGCTTAAAAATCTTTTTGGGAAAAGTTCTTCTGACAATTCACCGGAAGCTAAATTTATTAATTTATGTTCAACCGCTTCTTTTCTTATTTTTAGCGTTACAGGTTGACTAGGTAAAAAAGAACCCGCCTCAATATACCGATTCCAGCTAGGAATCCGCTTTTTTGTTATACCCCATATATCTTTACTAATGGTAGTACCGCTTCCTCTATTTCTTTCAATTAGCCCCATCGATTCTAATTCGTCATATGCATGAACGACAGTACTTCTATTTAAATTTAGAGTACTCGCTAAATATCTCTCTGACGGCAATGGTTTATCAGGTGGAAATGTACCATCTGCAATTCCCTTTTCAATATATTCTGCGAGTTGTTTATAGATAGCTTTTTTCGCTTTTCTATCAGGTTTCCAATCCATATACACACCTCATTATGTCCTTCAAACTTGCTTAAAATCTTGCTTTCTTCTTTTAGCAGTGTTACTCCTTGTAAAAGATAATATATTAATATTATTTCAATTGTAATTAACCAGCCACTTTATTGTTATTTTAGCCATCCAAATAAAAATCAATTCTCATTTTCTATTTTATAACCAATGTTTCATGAGCGTGAATTAAACTTCTATTTCATAGACTACATTCCTCTATTATTCTATCGAAGTACCAAAGAGTTTTACTGGGTTTTCAATTAGGATGTGTAAAAAATGAGTAGAGTGAAAATGAAAGAATGTTTATTCTACATTTATACATACAATCTTACATTGAATTTCCCGCTGAATTTTTAGAAGAAATTTTTAAAAAATTTAATAAAATAATATTATTACGACCTATAAGAGATTCAGTTTACGAGACATATATAAATTTCATTTTATCACAATCTAAAATCAAAGATATAAATCCTTATTTATTTAAAACTTTTTTAGAAAATTATTTAAAAAAACTAGCCAATAAATGGAACAGAGAAACAGGCTTTGAAATAAACTTATTAAAAAAATTTAACTTTACTAATTTATTGTTTGACATAACTTCAATAAAAAATCTAAAAAATGTTCAATGGGAATTAGATACTTTATTAAAAGAGATAGATTATAGCTACCTGAATAATTATAGACGGGAACTCTATTTGATATTTTCTGAATTTTATTTAATATCTGATGATAGTTTCAAAAAAATATTTAAAAAAAGAATAAAAAAATTCATGAAGAAGATTTTAAAATAGATTTATTTTTAAAAGCCGTCGATTTAAATATTATTATTCCTGAAAAAGCTATTTTAAATGTATTCTCAAACTCTTTAAAGAATATTAATAATTATGATAGACAAAATATAATTGACTTTGTTGTTCTTTCAAAAAACAAATCAAAGGGCATTATGAAATGTATAAAGAACATTAATCAATTTTTTACCTTCTTAGTTGAACTAGAGAATTATGATTATAAGAATAATCCTTTAGAAATTAAATGGTTGTATTACTTAACTGATAATCAGCTAAATAAATTTAAGGGTTCTTTTTATAAATTTATACAAGATAAAATCAAGAAACAAATATTAATTTCTAATTTTAAAGAAAAAGAACTAGTAGAGTTGTACTTTAAGTATTTTGCAAAATAATAGGCTGTTTTCTTAAAGATTGTTGCTAAACAAAATCTAAAGCAACAAAAAAACAGAGTATACAAAATGCTTATTGATCTGACCCAATAAAGTTAGACATATTTAGTTAAGCAACTTCTAAGACCAGAGTTCGGTCTTCCACCAGGCTTAGGTGTTTGTGATTGGAATAGTGAATATAGTCTTTAAGCTCCTGTTTAAAAACGCCATGGATTGAAATTCTTGAAGGATACAGGTGTTAATAGCCAAAGAAGTTTTCAATGACTTCGTTGTCCAAACACTTTTCTTTAACATGGATGGGCGCCCCTTTTTCTTAGAAACAAGAGCATCATAACCATCCACCTCAAACTTCATTTTCCAATTTCGAATCATGCCATGAGATGAAATGTTAAATAGTTCAACGGCGTTAATTGAAGATGACTTGTTTCGTTCATATAATGTAGTACATTCATTTTGTATTCAGCGGAATATTTTGTATATGACTTTAAGAAATTCTCTTTACAGTTTTTGATAACGGCGAACCCATTCACTGACAACTCAATTTGTGCCACCTATATCTTTCTCAATTTCATAGATTCATCACATTTAAGTATTGCTGAACCGCTTGAAACGTTGCTCAACACATATTTTTGCCATAAAAAAACCGTAAAAGTTAGATTGGTGTCTAACTTTTACAGGGTTCATATATACATAGTGTTTTATTCGCTTATACAATTTCACCAATAACTAACATATGTTTTACATACTTTCCATTCGCTTCTTTTACAACTTTTTATAACTATGTGGAACTATCTTTAAAAAGATATATACAATTTTCATTTATATATTTAACATTATTATTATCATAATTGTCTATTTTTATTTTATGCCCAACTTTTCTTATTTTTATAATAATTCTCTGTTCTATATTATCGTCGTTATACTTAAATGCTTTTTTTTGCTTGTCATAAATGAAATCTTTTTCATAATAATAAATTTTCAATCCATCTAAATTTATACAACTTGTAACGGTATTATCTAATTTTTCTTCGAAGTTTTTTTGAACTTTAATCCTAAATAATGCCTTATAAAACTTATATTCAAAAGACTCTTCTTTTAATTCACTACTACCATTCAAATAATGGGAAACTGACAATAAAATCAAAATACAACTTGAGATAAGTTGCAATGAATGAAAAATACTTTGTAAAAGAATAAAACTTTTATCAAATGAGACATTAAAAACTCCTAAAGAAAAACTATAGATAATAGTTTGCAAAATATTTATTTTACTATGCTCCCCCAAAAAACCAGTAATAGTTATAGAAAAAATAGTATATATTGATGCAAACAAAATAAAAAACTCAACTAAAGTATGTATGGCTAACGATAACCTTCCCTGCGGTCTTAATAATGAATATTTGAATCCATTGTAGTATTCAGAAGAGTTTATTATTATTTCAAATTTATTATTACTTTTTTGCTTTTTACTGTAAAACGCTTTTCCACTCACTCTTACAACATCCTTATAAAAAGCTATAATAATTTCAATACTTCTAGAAATTATTCTATATGCTATAAAAAACGATAATATTATCCAAAAATACAGCATTATATAATTTAATACGGATAATTTAACTATATCTTCTAAAAAGAGTTGTATTAAATATAAAAAAAATACAAAAAGGAAGTTCATAAAACTAAAACTTACATTTGACCAATTGGACCATTCAATTAAAAATTTTCTATCTATTTGAATTCTAACCCAATCATGATTTGATAATTCAATCTCATTTTCATCTACAATTTCATATTTGCTACTTTTATATTTCGTATTCCTATTTTTTTTTACATAATTTAAAATACATTCTTTACTTTTTTTTGAGTAAAAATAATCTGGGGAAGATAAAAATAATAGAAATTCTTTATTTTTAAATATATGTTGTATTTTAAACAACTTATCTTCATAATCTTCTCCTAATATTTCCTTTATTTGATTCCCTTTTATATATACTGTAATAATAATGTATGTGAAAATTACAAGCAAACTAGTTGCTAATAACAAAATTATATTAAACAAATTTGGTTCTAACAGAAATTTCATCTTGTATAAATCATTTTTAATATATAATCCAAAATAATTAAATAAAGCCAAGATTATAATTATTATCCCGAAAGTCTTAATTGCATTATTTTTATCAGTATTATACTTTTTTTTATTTTCATATTTATTAAATCTTTCAGCTGATTCATATATATATTCTTCGTTTATTCCTTCATAAAAATTTTTAACCATTAACCGTCACTTCCCAATAAAAAATACTTAAATTTCGTAGATATGTTTACAATAAAATTATACATGAACATATACTAAATTTATGTATTTTTTCAAAAAAAGAATGAAACGTCTTATATGTTGCAACTGATTCTTGAAGATTAGTATATCTATAGCCTAAACACACGCTATCATTATCTAATGGGCAATCGCTACGTGTATGAGGTCGAGTATAATTTAAGGTTTCACGCCTGGCATCAACATGCGGCGTGTGAAACCTGCGAATGATAGAGGTTTTGTGTTATTTTTCTTAATTCCTTGTGTATGAAGAAATTTCAAACAAACATAGGCAATAAGCGCTGTGAACAGTTTTGATTGAACACTGCATTTTTTATTGTCCTGAATAGAATAGGCACGTTCAAGCTTTGTTTAATCCAAAGGAAAAAACTTTCAATCACCTAACAAATACTTATACATGTTGGCAATTTCTTCAGCAGTGATATCCATTAAACTTGTCACGACACGTATTTCTTTACCTTAAAGATCCACGAATTGAACGACATCGTGGCATTTTTTTGTTTTTGTGGTGTCCCAAGTAAGTCCTTTTTTTTGAAAAAAATCAAAGCTGGTGAAATTTTACTCGTCGTAAAATTTCACCAGCTTTTTAGATTTCAGAGATTGGTTTTGTCCCAACCTCTTGACGCTTACTTATGAAGAAAATAAATAGATGTCTTCGAACATACCTTAAAGTATGCTCAAGCTTGTTTCCTTTATATCAGTGATTAGCATATGACCCGGTGCATGGGTCATTATAATAGAGGGTTTACTTTCCATCGCTACTGCCTGAGGGGTTACGCCACAAGCCCAAAATACCGGTATTTCTCCTGGCTTAATGGACACGGCATCACCGAAATCTGGTTTTGAAATATCCGTAATCCCTATTTGTTCTGGACTACCAATATGAATTGGTGCACCGTGTACATTTGGAAAGCGTGAAGTAATTTGGATTGCACGAATCGCATCCTCTGATGTCATAGGGCGCATACTGACAACAGTTGGTCCTTCAAACACACCTGCTTTTTCACACGCGATATTTGTTTTATACATTGGCACATTACAGTTTTCTTGAATATGTCTTATTGGAATACCTGCTTCAAGAAGCGGTGTTTCAAATGTAAAGCTACATCCTATTAAAAAACCTACCATATCCTCTTCCCAATACTCTGTAATATCTAATACTTCTTCAGTTAAAATACCATTCCGGTAAATACGATACTTCGGAATGTCCTTGCGAATATCTGCATTTTTAGCAATTTTTGAAGGGATAAATGATCCAGGTTCTGTCACGTCTAATAATGGGCATGGCTTTGGATTTCGCTGACAAAATAGTAGAAAGTCAAAGGCATGCTCCTTCTTCAAAATTACTAAATTTGCTTGTGTAAACCCAATCGACATGCCAGAAGTTGGTCCAGAAATTTCTTGATTGCGAATAAGTTTACGGATTTCATTCGGCTCTAAAGCACTATACGTTGTCATCATCAATCCACTCCTTATAAAATAACCATCCATGAAAAGATGCTCACGGATGGTTGGTTGTTAGATTAACTAAAAATTTTTGGAATTTCTTCAATTAATGTAATAATGCTGAGATATCCCATAAGTACAACCACAATTGCTCCAGTTACAGTTAACCAACGTGGATGCTTATATGTACCAACAATTTCTTTTTTGTGTGCAGCAACTAATATAATGCCAAGTGCTAATGGTAAAACCAGTGCATTTAATGCACCTACTAAAATTAACACATTAACAGGCTTTCCAACCAAGGTAAAAGTTGTTGTTGAAATGACGATAAACGCTATAATCACCCAATTATGATATTTCTCAATGTTAGGGTGGAATGAACGAATAAATGAAACGGATGTATAAGCTGCACCTACAACAGAAGTAATCGCCGCAGCCCACATAATCATACCAAACATGCGATAACCAATATTACCCGCAGCTAGTTGGAAAACAGATGCAGGTGGATTGGCAGGATCAATGACTAGTCCTTTTGTAACAACACCAAGAACCGCTAAAAATAAAGCAATACGCATTACGCCAGTAATCAAAATCCCTGTCACAGAGCTTTTTGTTACTTCTGGCAAGGATTCTTGTCCTTTGATGCCAGCGTCCAAAAGGCGGTGACCACCAGCAAAAGTAATGTAACCTCCAACTGATCCACCAACCAAAGTTACAATCGCAAACCAGCTAATTTCTTTAGGCCAAACGGTGTTCACAATCGCTTCTCCTACGGGTGGTGAAGTTTTAAAAGCAACGAATAGCATGAGTAAAATCATGATACCGCCAGCAATTTGCGCAACCTTGTCCATTGCCTTTCCTGCTTCTTTATAGATAAATATAAAAATAGCAAAAAGTGCACTTACAATGGCACCCATAATTGGATCTACGCCAAGCATTGCATTTAACCCTAATCCAGCTCCAGCAACGTTCCCAATATTGAATGCTAAACCACCTATAACAATCATTATTGCAAGGAGAACACCTAATCCAGGTAACACCTTATTGGCAATTTCTTGCCCTCGCAAGCCAGAAACAGCAATGATTCGCCAAACGTTTACCTGTGCGACAATATCTAGAATTAATGAAATTAAAATGACAAATCCAAAGCTAGCCGCTAATTGCTGTGTAAATACTGTCGTTTGTGTTAAAAAACCTGGTCCGATAGATGAGGTAGCCATTAAAAAGGCAGCTCCTATTAACACACTTTTACTTGCTGTTTTCTTAACAAATTCACCTTTTTTCTCTTGCTCAATTCCCGCTTCACTAACTTCTGATTTTTTTGCTACCATTGGCTTACCCCTCCTTGATTGCACGTACTGATATTTGATGTTCTGCTAATCTTGAATGAATATATTCTGCAAATTCTACAGCATGTTCCCCGTCCCCATGAATACAAATAGTATTTGCCTGTAATGGGATTTCGATTTGCTGTTGTGACAGCACAATTCCCTCTTTCACCATTCTCACAACCTGATTCACAGCTTGTTCCTTATCGGTAATCAATGCATCAGGTTGTTTACGAGATGTTAAAGAACCATCCTTCTGATAAGTACGATCTGCAAACACTTCATGGGCTGTTTGAAGCCCTACTTTTTCTCCGGCTTTTGTTAATTCACTACCTGAGAGACCGAATAACACAAGCGAAGGTGAAATATCATAAATGGCTTGTGCGATTGCCTCAGCAATCGCTAGATTTTTAGCAGCCATATTATAAAGTGCTCCATGTGGCTTAACATGCTGCATGGTTTCATTGTAAGTCGTTAGAAAACCTTGCAATGCTCCAACTTGATAAATAACCATATCATAAGCTTCCTGTGGTGTGATGTTCATCTCACGTCGTCCAAAGCCATTTAAATCCGGTAATCCTGGATGTGCCCCGATTTTCACACCATTAGCAATGGCTAGCTTAACTGTCTCTCGCATGACTGTTGGATCACCAGCATGGAATCCACAAGCAATATTAGCAGAGGTTACATATTTTAAGATTTCTTCTTGCTCTCCAAGTCGATAACGACCAAAACTTTCCCCTAAATCACAGTTTAAATCAACTCGAAACATCTTCTTCCCCCATTTTCTTCCCACTAAAGTAGTAGTAATGAATACGTTTACAAATAGTTTGTACCGATATTCGGAACTTAAGTTTTGAAATTTAAAAAAATCTTAACATATTTTATTGTTACTGAAAAGTGTGAATTTAAAATTTTGAGAAAAAAATTTTTTTTTGAAATTTTCATTTAAATTAAACTTATTTTCGTTTATTGTTTAAATATAATATTAATAATCCGTTATTTAAAACTTATATACCGAATTATGAAACTTCAGGAGATGGTTTTTATGCTGAATTTAAAAGAGAATGTACAGATCAGACCTTTGAGTGATTCTGCACTAGTCATTCATGTAGGTGAAGGAATCAGTGAGGCAATTCACAACAAAGTTAAAAATATATTGAATTTATTAGAGAGAAATCCATTTGAAGGATTCATCGAGGTTGTGCCTGCCTATAATAATGTGACAGTTTATTACAATCCGATTGAAGTATACTTTTCAAATATAGGAAAAGGAGGCGAAATCCCTTACGAAAAGGTGAAAGCAACAATTCTTTCTTTAATGAATCAATCTCACATAGTTGAAACAACGAAGGAACGTGTCGTAAAAATCCCTGTAGTATATGGTGGTGAAATGGGACCAGATCTAGATTTTGTAGCCTCTTATCATGGTTTAACACCTAATGAAGTCATTAAAATTCACTCTTCTGTAGAATATCTTGTTTACATGATAGGCTTTGCTCCAGGTTTTCCGTTTATGGGAGGAATGGACAGACAAATTGCAACACCTCGTAAAGAAACTCCACGGTTATCGATTACTCCGGGATCTGTTGGAATTGCGGGAAATCAAACAGGGATTTACCCATTAGAAACTCCAGGTGGATGGCAAATCATCGGACGAACACCTTCTCGTTTGTTTCTGCCTGAACAATCTCCTCCAACCTTATTACAACCGGGTGATCGAATTCAGTTTGTACCAATCTCGTTGGAAGAATATAAGAACGATTGGGGGATGGAAACATGGGCATAAAGGTATTACAGCCTGGTGTGCTGGCAACCATACAAGACCTAGGAAGATATGGGCTACAAAAGTTTGGTGTTATCGTCGGAGGAGCAATGGATTCAATTTCCTTACGAATTGCGAATTTACTTGTTGGAAATTCGGAAGGAGAAGGCGCTCTTGAGGTGACACTTTATGGAACAACCCTTTTATTTGAAACTGATGAATTGATCGCAATTACAGGTGGCAATTTACAACCTTCAATAGACGGAAAAGAAGCACCCATGTGGCGACCACTTTTAATTCAAAAAGGATCTGTTTTAAAATTTACTACTGCAATTAGTGGTTGCCGAGCCTACGTATCGTTTAGTGGGGGAATTCAAGTGCCCAAAGTGATGAACAGTAAAAGCACCTACATACGTGCTGGAATTGGAGGATTTCAAGGAAGAAAATTGCTGAAGAATGATGTCTTTGAATTAGATAGACGATCAGAGTTAGGAGAGGCTCTTTTTGAACAATTAAAAAAAGAACCAACGTACCTTCCTTGGTCAGCTGATTACACATCCTTTGTTACATTTAAAAAAACGCAAACAATCCGCTTTATAAGAGGCTCTGAATATGAGCATTTCGATGAGGAGAGTTTAAAAAAATTCCTTTCAACGCCTTACACCATCACAACATACGCAGATCGAATGGGCTATCGATTAGAAGGAGAGGCTATTCAATTAAAAGAGCCATTTGAATTATTATCCGAAGGGGTTACATTTGGAACGATTCAAGTGCCCTCCAATGGGCAACCTATTATTTTAATGGCAGATCGTCAAACAACTGGTGGATATCCTAAAATAGCTCAAGTGATTTCTGCCGATTTACCATCATTAGCACAAATGCAAGCAAATGGTCGAGTCTATTTTAAAGAGGTCACTCTTGAAGAAGCTCAATTGGCATTAATACATCAAGAAAGAAAACGAAATGAATTAGCATTTGGGCTCCGTTTAAAAAGGTTATAGCATATTTAGATAATAATATTTCCTGAAAATTAGCAACTCCAGCGCAAAATGGGTAATCTCAAATGACTTTTGAGACTACCCATTTTTTAAAGCTGTTCATACCCTAATTGTTTAGAAATCATTGCGGTAGCCTTTTTTAGTTTATCGACGAAGATTTCAACGTTTTCCCCTTGATAAGTGGTTTCTAGTCCCGCAATACTCATTGCTGCAACGACTTCTCCTTTATGATCGTAAATCGGTGCTGCAACAGCAGATGTATAATTTTCTAATTCTGAATGGCTGATTGTATAACCAAGTTCTCTAGCCTGCACAATCGTTTCAAAAAGCCTTTCCTTTTCTGTAATCGTCCCCATTGCAAATGATTTAAGTTCTACCGATTCAAGATATTCCTTTATGTCGGCATCCGGTAAAAAGGATAATACAGCACGAGGGCAAGCCCCTGCATAAAGAGGACTTTTTCTACCAATTGCTGTGTAGAGTCGAACTTTTTGCTTCGTATCTATTTTCTCGATATAAACAGCATCGTCCCCATCACGAACAATTAAATTAATTGCTTCTTTTACATCATTATGTAACTCATTCATAATTGGATCCGCAATTTTTCTCACATCTAGGCGCGTTGATACTAGATGTCCAAATTTAAGGAAGAGAATACCTAACCTATATTTTGCATCAGTTCCCTTTTCTAAAAATTCCATTTCCTCAAAAGATTTCAACATGCGGAAAGCAGAGGTTTTAGGGATTCCTGATAACTCAATTACTTCTTGAAATGACAGTTCAGTATGATCGATAAATAAATTTAAAATATCCATTGAACGGATAACCGTTTTATTATTATTTGTCAATTTAAGTTTTCTCCCCCTTCTATACTAGATTTAATCTAATCATAATTTTTCTTTTCTTAAATAATAATTATACCTAACATCTTACTGATTTTATATGATAAAGGAATAAAAAACAGGAGCAGAGAACGGTTGCTTTGCTTCCATGCTCTTCACCCCTGCTTGTTATTCTTATTTACGTTTTCCTTAAATAAAATCACTCCAATCAAACCAACGATAGAGAAGATAACTGGCGTGATGAAGCCATAGTAATATCCATCAAATAGATTTCCTGAAGTTGATTGAAAATGATCCAATATATATCCAAAAATGATGGGTAGCAATACAGCACTTAGAAAGCCGCCCGTATTCGCAATCCCTGAAACAATTCCTGATTCTTCAAGTTTAAAAGATTGACGTACAGCTGCAAAGGTTAATGCACTTGCCCCATATCCAAAGCCAATGATAAAGAAAATAATAATTAGAAAGAACAAGGAAGGATGCCCATTACATAAAAGGAAAGAAAACCACCCTAATAAAACAATGATATGAACGACAATATACGGTTTTTTAATTGTTTCTAACCGACTTGAAATCCAACTAGCTAGAGGTGCTCCAATAAGGGCCCCGATAAGACCGATCATAATCAGCTGGCTGGCATCTGAGCGAGTCATTTCATACATATTCATCCCATATGGTACTGCCCATGAACTGATAAAGCCTACATAACCGCCGACTACCCCAAAATGGCAAAAGAATAGAGCCCACGCTTGCGGATTTGAAAATATTCTTCGTAGTAAAACGGATGTTTTTTCACGTTGCACTTTTGCTGTATCAACTTCTTGCTCATCCCCAAAAATTTGTTTTGTTTTTTTTACAAGTACAAAATAAAGGAGAATGCCACATAAACATAATAGTAGTCCTACTGAGAAAAATGTTACCCTCCAACCAAATAAAAGTATCCACGTGGAGTAAGGTACTGTCGCCAATAAAAAACCAAGACTTCCTGTCATGCCCGCCAGGCCAATTAATCGAACAAATTCCTTTGGTTGAAACCATTGGGCCAAAATTAGCACCATGTTAACCCATATGGTCGCATCCCCTACCCCAGTTAGTATTCTGGCAAAAAACAGGACAAATTCATGTGTACCCAGACTATAAACAATTGTCCCTAAACCTGTAAGAGTAGCACCAATAATTAGAAAAAAATTGGGCCCAAATCGATCAGCCAAAATCCCCATCGGAATTTGCAAACTCGTGTATACAAAAAATTGTATACTCGTCAATAACCCAATCGTTGATGCTGTTACATTAAAATCTCGCATCAATTGGTCTGTAATCAGTCCAGGGGCGGTTCGTTGACTCGCCATTAACAAATAAGTAAATAATACAGAAACAAATACAACCCATCTATATCTGCTATTTTGTTTGTCCAATGATTTCTACCCCTATTAGCTTTTACTATATATATATGAATTATAGGTAACGTTAAAAACCTGTTTTTCAAAGTAGTTTTATAATTTGAATTTGGTTAAAAATACTTTTAGTTCTCTAGTTATTACGACGAGCTCGGAGGAATATTTCGAGCTTGAAATCTTTTAACTGTCTTGTATATGCTAACCCATCTATCTCATTTATTAATTGTTGTTTGTTCAATTGCTTTAAATCTTGAACACATATTATTGCTGGGTAGTCTTAACGCTGGCCCTCTATCAAATAGAAAGCCTGGCATTTCATTATTTATCAAACACAAAATTAAATAGCTGTTCTTCTCCACTATTCATATCTTTCATTTTATAACGATTCGCAGTTACTTCATTCTCGCCAAGTACAATTGTCTTTTGGATATCCTCTCGATTGGCTTTATCCATTGCTTTTCGGACTTTTTTGCCACTTAGCTCAACCTCTACTCGATTGCCCTCGTTACGTAGTGCTGTAGCCAAAACAAGTGCCTCTTTTTCTGTTCTAATTGGAATGATGTAAATATCGATATCTGATTCTCGCTTCTCTGCTTTCCCTGTTAGCTCAAATGCTGTATAAATCACATCTAACCCAAATGAAATCCCCACCGTTGCAAATGAATCATTTGTACCAAGTAGTCCACCAATCGCATTATCATAGCGACCACCGCTCCCGATGCTCGATTTAATCATGCCATCCGCTAAAAAAATTTCGTAAATCGTACCTGTGTAAATTTCGAGCCCGCGTGCTAAAAACGGATTAAACACACATTGTTTTTCAATTCCTAATGTGAATAAATAGTCGGCTAGTTCTGTTAATTCTTGTAGCCCTTGACTAACAAATTCATTTTTAGAAACAAACGATTTAAAGTACTTCAGTGTTGGCATTGCATCTAAAAATTGCACTATGTCCTGCAAAGACTTTTCGGAAAGCCCTAGTTCCGTCAATTCCTTCACTAACGTTGCTCGTTCAATCTTTTCCATTTTATCTAAAATCAAAATGACCCGATTCATCTGTGCTTCAGGCACTTCGAACGTTTGTAGTAAGCCATACAAAAGCTTGCGGTTATTGTACTGAATCGTAACTGTTACATCTAGCTTCTTAAAAGCATCGACTACCATCATCATAAGCTCTGCTTCCGCTGCCTGCGATTCTACCCCTACAATATCAACATCACATTGCGTAAATTCACGGAAACGCCCCGCTTTTATTGGACCATCACGAAAAACCTTCCCTATTTCGTAACGCTTAAATGGCATAGAAATCGTCGGATTCATTGCGACCACTTTCGCAAATGGAATCGTTAAATCATAGCGTAATGCTAGGTCCCTTTCTCCACGATCCGTTAGCGTATATATCTCCTGTAAAATTTCTGCGCCTCCCGCATATTTTGAAGCCATTAAATCTGTATAGTTAAGAATCGGCGTCTCAAGCGGTTTGCACCCATACGCGATAAATGTATCTTCAAACGTTCTCCGAATTTTACGACGAAGTGCCTCCTGCTCTGGTAAATAATCTTGCGTTCCTCGTACATTTTGATAATCCATTTTTTTTATCATAAAAAGCCTCCTTATTTTTTTGGCAAATAAAAAAACCGTATAACCATAAAGCTCTCAATTCGGCTTTATTTATACGATTCCACGAAAAATAGTCTTCCTATGCAATATTAAAAATTTAATAAAGATAGCAAGACTATTACATATGATGATGTGTTGTAATAAAGGTATTAATCCTTATTTTTAACATAATGTTCCTCCCTTAGAGTTTAGAAAGACTATACATCACATCCCCCAAAAAATCAAAACTTTTTCTATATAGGGTCTCGTCAGATTTATGCGGATTTACAACATTAAGGATAAAAGAAAACCAAAATACCAATTTGATCCCAAATTATTAAATAGAAGTTGATATTAATACAAACGACAGTAATTTCTACCCATACTTAATAAAGCTAATGACAGAACTGACAAGTTTACCGATTCATCGACAACTAAAGTTTTTAAATGCTTTCATGCCTTGGTCAAAAAACATCCAGGCAACATGTATTAAATATCCAGCTATCCTAGAAAAATTCAGGTAGCTAGCGATTCGTCGTACGTACCGAAAAGGTGCACATTGTTTTATATACATGGCGGATTAAGTCACTCTGCGTTACTTTATAAGGTATGGCTAGATCAATACATGGAACAAGTAGCAATGGAAGAATGTTTCTGTGCGAAGTTTGATAAGGTTGTATCAATTTTAAAACGGAATAGTAAAGCTGTATTTCAAATATTCCCTTCTTTTTGGACAAAAAAAAAAGCACCTCCACATACAATCCATTAGTACAGAACCTCGACTGACCGAGTACTGGAAAACTGAATCATAAGCGAAAGTGCTTATTTCTCTAAGTATTAAATTTAGATAGTGAAACAAAACGGCTAAGAGAAGCTGCTGGAGCGTGGAGACGTAAGGCAGATGGTAAGGGTATTAGACGAGATTCCGTTCGTGAAAGGGTATAATGCAGAGCGAGCACACACTATAAAGTATATATAATTGATTATGATCGGTCTTATAGGGGCACTTATTGGGTCACCTCTAGCTAGTTGGATTTCAATTAATATGTTCCCCTCCCACAATAACCAAACAAAGGAGATATTGTAATGGGGAAAAATCAACATATTACACCGCATCCAAATGGCGGTTATCAGGTTAAAGGAGCAGGCAATTCGAAAGCGACCAAAATATTCAACACACAATATGAAGCTATTCAATATGGTCGAGATATCGCCATAAACCAAAAATCTGAATTGCTTCACAATAAACAAGGTCGAATCCGTGAAAAAAATAGTTATGGAAACGACCCTTATCCACCAAGAGGCTAATATTAATATCTATTCACCACTATATTAATAGGTCGAAATTTAAAAATAGAAAAGAAGGTGAAAGCTTGGTAGATTACGTTCCCTACCAATTTTCACCTTCTTTTCATTTCAAATAACATTATTTCTCTTATTCTATTTAACTGCTAACGCCGAAGTTGAATCTGCTGCTAATTCTACTTGTAGATCCGTATATGGTAATCCATGTGCATCAGCTACCGCTTTATATACTATTTTTCCATTTACTACGTTTATCCCCTTCGCTAAAACAGGATTATCTAAAGCAGCTTGGCGATAGCCTTTATTAGCTATTTGCAAACCGTATGGAACAGTTACATTTGACAAGCCCATTGTTGAGGTACGCGCGCAAGCACCTGGCATATTTGCAACTGCGTAATGCACAACACCGTATACTTCATAAGTAGGATTACTATGAGTAGTAATTCGATCAATTGTTTCAATAGAACCCCCTTGATCTACCGCTACATCCACTACAACAGACCCCTTTTGCATCGTTTGAATCATTTCTTTTGAAACTAGTTGTGGTGCACGTGAACCTGGAATTAGCACAGCACCAATTAACAAATCTGCTGTTTTCACTGCTTCAGCGATATTGTAGGTATTTGATGCAAGTGTACGAACACGTCCTTGGAACATATCATCTATTTGACTTAAGCGTGTAATATTAACGTCTAAAATTGTTACGTTTGCACCTAATCCTACTGCCATTTTCGCAGCATTCGTCCCGACAACTCCAGCACCTACAATCACTACATTTCCAGGTGCAACACCAGGAATACCACCTAAGAGAACTCCTTTTCCTCCTTTGGAATTTTCTAAAAACTGTGCACCAATTTGTACAGACATTCGGCCTGCAACTTCACTCATTGGCGTTAACAACGGTAAGGCACCTGAATCTAATTGAATTGTTTCATAAGCAATTCCAGTAACTTTACTTTCAAGCAAAGCTTTCGTTAATTCTGGCTCTGGAGCTAAATGTAGGTATGTGTAGAGAATTAGATTCTCTTTAAAATATTTGTACTCCTCCTGAATCGGCTCCTTCACTTTAATCACCATATCAACATCCCAAGCTTCCTTAGTCGATTTAGTAATTTGAGCGCCTACATCTAAATAATCTTGGTCTGTAAATCCACTACCTAGCCCTGCACTCGATTCAATTATTACTTCATGACCACCTTTTTTGTAAGCCACAACACCTGCTGGAGTAATTCCTACTCGATTTTCATTATTTTTTATTTCTTTAGGTACACCAATTATCATTATATTTCCTCCTACCTATTTTTTTATTAGTTTTGGTTTATAACTACAAGTTTCATTTCTGTCATTTCCTCAATTGCATACTTCAGCCCTTCTCTTCCCATACCACTTTCCTTTACGCCACCATATGGTAGATGATCTAAACGGAATGTAGGAATATCATTTATAATGACACCACCTACATGGAGTTTTTGCGTTGCCTGTAAAGCAACATGGATATTATCTGTATAAATACCAGCTTGCAAACCATATTTGGAGTCATTTACTTGATCAAATGCCTCTTGAATAGATGTAAACTTCATAATAGATACGATTGGTGCGAATACCTCCTGACAGGAAACCTTCTGCTCCGGTTTTACATTTAATAGTACGGTAGGTTGTAAGATATTCCCTTCAGATTCTCCACCAGTTGCAATAATTGCCCCTTGCCCCTTTGCTTCTTCAATCCAACTTAATGTTCGTTTTACATCTTGTGGACTAATTAAGGCTGAAACATCCGTTGTAGGATCTAGGGGATCACCAAGTTTCAACTCTTTTGTAGCTGCTACAAATTTATCTACAAACAAATCATACATTTTTTCGTGAACATAGATTCGTTGAACTGAAATACATACCTGCCCTTGGAATGCAAATGCACCGGAAACGACACGTGGAATTAATTTATCAATATTAACATTTTCATCGATAATAACAGCCGCATTAGAACCCAATTCAAGCGTTACTTTCTTAAGACCTGCTTGATTGCGTATGCCAATACCTACAGCGGGGCTACCTGTAAAAGAAATCTTTTTCACGCGATTATCCGTGACTAATTTGTTACCAATTAAAGAACCTGCACCAGTAACGATATTTAACGCACCCTTCGGTAATCCTGCCTCTACTAATAATTCACCAATAAAATAGGAAGTTAATGGTGTTTGACTTGCAGGTTTTAATACAACCGTGTTACCTGATGCTATTGCTGGCCCTACTTTATGAGCTACTAGATTCATTGGGAAATTAAAAGGTGTAATAGCTGCCACGATGCCTAATGGTTCACGAACCGTATAGGCAATGCGCCCGTCTCCACCGGGGGCAGCATCCACAGGAATTGTTTCTCCGTGTATTCGCTTTGCTTCTTCAGCAGCAAATTTATACGTTTGAATTGTACGCTGAACTTCAGCTTTGGCGGTTGAAATAGGCTTGGCTGCTTCTAGTGCTATTAGCTCTGCTGCTTCTTCAGCACGTGCTTCTAATAAAGAAGCTAATTTTTCAAGAATAATCGCACGCTTATACAAAGGCATATTCGCCATCGTTTTACGTGCAGCATCGGCAGCTACTAAAGCTGCTTCTACTTCCTCGACATTTGCCTTCGGTATTTCTGCAATGACCTCGCTACTATATGGAGAGCATAATTCTGTATACTCTGCTGCTTCCACCCAATCCCCATTGATAAATAAATTTTTCCTCATTATAATTACCTCACCTTTCGTATTACAACTTACTTGCCAATACCTGATTCTCTACTTCTTGAATCGCTTTTTCTAGAATATCTAATAAATCTCTTAACTCCTTTTGGCTTATTGATAATGGTGGTGAAAATACAACAATATCTTGAGCATCTAGGACAACAGAGCGACATATCAATCCCAACTTTGCTGCCTCTGTCACTATTTGCGGAGCGAGGAGTCTTCCTTCATAAGAGATTTCTATGCCTGCCATTAAACCTAAACCTCTTGCATCTACAATAAATGGATACTTCGCTTGTAATACTTTTAACCCTGCTAATAGCTCTTGACCACGAATTTCTGCATTTGCTACTAAATTATCTTTCTCTATAATTTCAATGTTTTTCAACCCAATTGCACAGGCCATTGGATGACCACTATAAGTGTATCCATGCAATATAGTTCCTTCTGATAACTCAGAAAATTCTTGGTGTATTTTCTCTGAGATCATTACACCACCTAATTGTGCATATCCACTAGTAATACCTTTTGCAAAGCACATCATATCCGGTACCACATTAAAATGTTCCATCGCAAAGAACTTACCCGTCCTACCAAATCCTGTGATAACTTCATCAGTTATCATCAAAATACCGTACTCATTGCAAATTTCACGAATTTCTTTGAAATAATTATCCGGTGCAACATGCACCCCCCCTGCACCTTGTACTGGCTCGGTGATAAAAGCAGCTATTGTTTCTGGACCTTCAGTTTCAATCAAATCACGTAAAGCCTGTAAGGAGAAATGATCTACGAATAGAAAATCCGGTGCATTAGAATTTGTAAAATCACGAAATCCTTTTAAACCCGTCGCACTTGTAGCACCGATTGCCACCCCGTGATAAGATCTCGATCTTGAGATAATTTTTTTTCGAGAAGTTTCCCCTTTTAATATCCAATAATGACGAGCCAATTTATAGGCGCTATCATTGGATTCGGAACCACCGGACGTAAAAAATGTAGTATTTAAATCACCAGGTGCTAATTCTGCTAACTTTTTTGCTAATAGAATAGCAGGCTCATTACTAAACGTTGCAAAACAAGAACTGAAGGCTAATTTATCCATTTGTTCCTTCGCTACTTCACCAAGTTCTGTTCTACCATGTCCGATATTCACATTCCAAAGCGAAGACATACCATCAATAACTTTTTTACCTGTAATATCATACAGATAAACACCTTTTCCTTCTGTAAAAATAAATGCCGGTCCATTTTCCGTCTTTACTGGTGAAGTAGGGTGTAGAAAATGCTTTTGGTCTAACACTTTAAGTTCTTCAACAGAATAATTTCTTTTCATAAAAATACATCCTCTCTTTTAAATGTTTTTAAACAATAAGCTTGCCAACTACTAAAATGTGATTTACTTACATCTCGGAAATAAATTAATTTAATTTTCAATCAATTTCGAATACAGGAATTGTTTCGACGATTTAATTGTTAAGAGAGATTTGTTTTATCAAATAATTTTCCACACTAATAATTTCCCGATTAAAAGTTTTTTTAGTGTACAAATACTCCTCACTTATTCGTTTGGTTGTACTAACAGTGCTAGGTTGATTATTCATAAGTACCATCTTCTCAATATTTATTAAATGGTTTTCGATCGCTTTGTCCGATAAATAGTCATGCGATTCAAATGACGACATTTATAGAAGTTGCAAAGATTGTTGCATTTCTTATGTCATTTTTAATGCTAGATTTTGTTTTTATTCTAATACCAATTGCATTAAGCCTACCCCCTTTTTCCATAACATTCCTAATCATTCAGCTACCCAAGCTAGAAGCATTATGAGAGACACTATATTAGTTTGAAATGGATATTCCCAAAAGTTAACGATGATTAACTCTCGCTCCACTTAATAATATAATTTGCCAAAACATTAGTTACTTCTACTACGCTATCTAAATGAACACATTCATCTGGTCCATGCATATTTTCTCCAATTGGCCCAAAGCACAATCCTTGTTTTCCGTAATACTGAGTAAATCGTGCATCATTTCCTCCAGCTCTTCCAACCATTATTACTTTATGTCCCATAACATCTTCTGCATTTTCGATGAATAATTTTACAAAAGGGTTCTCAGGATCTTGGTACCATGGCTCCGTTGACCATCCAAACCACTCTATAACAGGTGGGTTTTTATCCATCCACTCATCGCCTAAGACAGATTTCATAATCGTTTCTTGTACTAGTTGCTTAATTTCTTCGCGAGTTTCCCCTGGGATAAAACCAATTCTTCCTTCGAGGATCGCTTCCCCTGGAACTGTCGATACCCAGTCCCCAGCTTTTAGTACACCTAAGTTTAAGTGAACGGACTGTCCAGACCCCTTTTCAAATAAATCAAACTTAACATTTTTAGCACGCCATTCACTTAATTCATCCAGCGCACTAAGGATTTTCATCATTTTTGAAATAGCATTTATGCCTTCATGCGCTAAACCAGCATGCGCTGTTCTTCCCTTTACGTACACTCGGAAATACATAATCCCCCCATGACTTATTGTCATATTCAAATTATGTGGCTCTGTCGAAATGTACCCTTCTGTTACGAAGCCTTCCTCCAAACATGCTAAAGCTCCGCCTCCACCACCAGCTTCTTCTTCTATTACTGAATGTAGCTGAACATCTCCAGCAATTGGATAACCTAAATCAATTAATGTTTTCAATGCGAACCAATTTGAAATAAGTCCTGCTTTCATATCGGCAGAGCCTCGACCGTATAACTTGTTTCCAATAATATCTCCACTCCATGGGTCCATCGTCCAGTTTGAATATGGTACTGGAGAAACAACATCTACATGCCCATGAATCGTTAATGACTTACCATTGGAGACACCTTTATGTATTCCGATAATATTTTTTCGGTCTTCAAACGGAATACCTGAATCAATAAACGCTTCATGAGCTGAAACCTTCTCATATTTTGGTTCAATCTCATGCAAAATCAAGTTAAGTTCTTCATATTTTTTTTTCATGTATAATTGCATCTCTTGTTCATTACCAACAACGCTTTTTATACGTACGACATCTTGAATTATTTTAAATAATTCTTCTTTATTTTCTTCTATATACAGTCGAATTTTTTCTTTCAAAGCAATCACTCCTTTATTTACTTCTTGTGTCATTAAAAAGAGGAAGATTATCTAAGAGATTCTCATCCTCTAAATAATTAATTCAAGACTTTAATCTTATCTTCATTAAAAATCTCTTTATCTAATGACTCCAAGTCATCAATAGAGTCCATGCTTCCAAGTTCTTTTTTAAAGAATCTTGTTATAAACAGCATATAAATGATTCCGATTATAAGCCAAACGATTCCACCTATAAATGCATCAGCGTGTAAATGATACCAAAGAACTCCAGTAGCTAATGCTCCGAAAGAAGGCATAATTAAGTACTTAAAGGTTTCACTGCCTGATCTCCTTTTCTGACGTATATAGAAATGAACAATAACAGATAGGTTAACGAATGTGAATGCAATTAATGCCCCAAAGTTAATGACTGAAGCAATTAATTCTAAATTTGGTCCTATTGCAAATAATGATACGATTCCCGTCAAAACAATCGTAAAAACAGGCGTTCTAAATTTAGGGTGTAAGTATCCGAAAGTTTTTTTAGGAAGTACACCATTTCTGCCCATAACAAACAGCAAACGAGAAGCACTTGCATGAGATGCAAGTCCTGAAGCTACAGTAGCAGCGAAAGCTCCTGCAATGAAAAGCAGTTGGAATAACTTCCCTCCTACATATAAACCAATTTCCGGCAATGTATCATCTACATTTTCGAACACAGAAACATCCGGGAATAATGCTTGTGTAAAATAAGAAGCAATAAAGAAAATACCCCCACCGATTAAAACAGTTAGAAGGATTGCTCTAGGAACTGTTGATGTATCCTTTGCTTCTTCCGTATACATTGTTATTGCGTCGAAACCGATAAACGAGAAAGCTACTACTGTTGCCCCAGTTAAAACGGCTATTAATTTCACATTTTCATGTGATAGTGGATGAATCGTGAATAAAGTACCATTTCCCATACCGTGATAAAGTTGTACAGAAGCAAGTATTATGAAGATACCTATTAAACAAATCGTGAAAACAACGAGTATAAAGTTTAAGCTGGATGTTGATTCCATACTATAAGCATTAATTGCAGTAACTACAATGACATAAGCAAAAACCCAAATCCAAACAGGTACATTCGGAAACAGAGATTCCATATATATTCGAATAATTAATGCATTAACTAAAGGTAATAATAAATAATCTAATAACGATGCCCATCCTACGAGGAATCCTAGGTGAGACCCCATTGTTTCCCGGGTGTATGTATATGCTGAACCAGCAGCCGGGAATACCTGTACCATCTTTCCATAACTAATCGCTGTCAATACCATTACTAACAAGGCGACAAAATACGCCATTGGTACTACACCATTTGTTAATTTTGATACAATTCCAAACGTATCAAAGACCACTGTAGGCGTCATATATCCTAATCCCAGTGCAACAATTGACCAAACACCTAATGACCTTTTAAGCGTAGTGTTATCTGTCATTCATCCATCCCCTTTACATATTTTTAGCTGCTTCATTAATGTTTTAAACTGCGACTAATCAATCTGATCTGTATTGAGCACTGGTGGTTTATGCTTAAGACCTTTTGTCATAAATAATAAATAAATAACACCAATTCCTAACCAAACACTACCAAGAGCAATCGAATAAACATCTAGGTTGAAAAGCAAACAAGTTGTAAGTACTGCTCCGATTAATGGAAAAATCAAATAGAAGATAATCCCCTTTAAGGAGCGTTCTTTTCGCTTACCGTAATATAAAAAAACAACGGATAGATTCACAACAGTAAATGCAAGTAGGGCGCCAAAGTTAATGAAAGACGCGACAAAGTTTAGACTTAAAAACAATGCAGATAATGATAAAAGACCAATTAATAAAATGTTGTTAACCGGGGTTCTCGTTCTTTTATTTAGTTTTCCAAAAAAATTTTTAGGTAATTGTCCATCTCTTCCCATTGCGTATAATACACGTGCAGCACTTGCTTGAGATGCGGACGCGGAACCAAATACAACCACTGCAGTTTTTGCTAGGAATGCTGCTTGTAAGGCATTCCCGCCTACTAGGAAAATAATTTCATAGGAAGCAGAATCAGCATCTTTAAAACTCGTATAATCTGGCCAAACATTATGTGCAAAATAAGATACGACTACAAAACATAATCCACCAATTATTGTTACTAAAGATATTGCACGCGGTATGTTTTTCTCCGGATTTTTTACTTCTTCTGAAAAAGTAGAAACTGCATCAAAACCGAGGAAAGAGAAACATAATAGTGCAGCACCAGCAACTATATACTTAAATGACTCCTCGGTATTAATAAAGGGATCAAGGTTAAATAAAATGCCAGTCCCGGTTCCAGTTACTATTGATTTAACTGATAAGATGCAAAAGACAATTATAAATAATACCGATAAGCCTGTTACAATCATGTTGATATTTGCGCTTAACTTTACACCTCTAACATTTACAAACGTCACAAGAACGACTAATGTAAGTATCCAAACATACTGTGGAACTTCAGGTATAGCAGCTGAGAAGAAAATACCAAATAGTAAAAAGTTAACCATTGGGATCAAGAGATAATCCATTAAAATTGCCCATCCCACTAAGAAACCAACATGAGAATTAATAGCTTTTTGCGCATAGGTATAGGCAGATCCCGCAATGGGGTACGCTTTTGCCATTTGACCATAACTGTGAGCCGTAAACATCATCACAATTAATGCAAGTACATACGATCCAGCGACCATACCATGAGATATTTTAGAGGCTATGCCGTATGTGCTAAACACTGTAGTTAAAGCCATAAAGGCCGTCCCAGTAACAACAACAGACGTTAAAGAAAGCGATCTAGACAAATTAACTGGATGTTTTATTTTTTTCACTCCTCGAATAGTAATAAAAAAATCTTCCCAGTAAAATGATCAATTAACTAAAATAGTAGGATAGTAGACTGATTCACTATAAACAACTTCACCGTCCATAATTGTTAACAAAACTTTCGTTTGAAGAATTTCTTTATTTTCTACTTCAAAGAGGTTTTTATCTAGTACAATAATATCTGCTAATTTTCCAACTTCTAATGTACCCAAATCTTTTTCTCTGAATGTGCTGTATGCTGAACCTTTTGTATACGCTTTCAACGCTTCTGCGAGTGTTATCTGTTCTTGACTATTCCACTCATAATCACCAGTAAAGTCTAGTCTCGTAATCGCATGGAAAATTTCTTTAAAAGGATCTAATGTTGCTATTGGATAGTCTGTACCAAGAGCAATATACTCGACTGCGTCGTATAACGTTTTACATAAATACGTATAAGGGTCTTTCTCTTTACCGACACGCAAAGTATGACTTTCTTTTGGCATCAATGCTAGGTGAGAAGGCTGTACAGATGGAACAACCCCCAATTCTTTAAATCTCTTAATATCTGTCGGATGAATCACTTCAATATGCTCTAGCGCATGTCGTGAATCTCTCACACCATTATCCATCCTTGCTGCTTCAAATATATCTAGAGCAAGCCTAACTGCGCCATCACCAATTGTATGGAAGCGAATTTGAAATCCTTCTTTGTCCGCTTTTGTCACCCAGTTTTTGATCGTTTCTACAGGAAAAGCAGTACTCCCTTGTGTTATAGGTTTGTCTAAGTAAGGATCTAACATGTATGCGGTATGTCCAGTTACAACGCCATCAATAAACTGCTTAAGTCCTGCAAGCTGTAATTTTTCGGAATTGTACTTTTCACGCAAGCTTATCGCTCTATCTATATCATCATTTAACTCAGGGTAAAGATGAATTCGAGTCGTAAGTTTTCCAGCTTCATCATATGCCTTATACATATCGAAACTATTTAACTTATCAAAACTACTTGCAAACAAATCATTTACTGATGTAATGCCTAATTGAGCTGATTTTTTTAAGAACTCTTCAAACAATTCTTCTTTCCGTTTATCCGGAAATGCGAGAGCAATATCCACAACTAAATTCATTGCTGTTTCAAGAAGAATTCCTGTGATTTCATTATTTTCATCTTTTTGAATCGTACCATTAGGAGGGGCTTCAGTTTCATTTGTAACCCTAGCATTTTCAAGTGCTAAACTATTAACCCACGAATAATGACCTTCAGCGTGGAAAAGAATAATCGGGCGATTAGGAACTACTTTGTCTAAAGAAAAACGTGTCGGCAAGCATTTCTCTGCCCAATTTGTATGATCCCATCCATAGCCTATAATCCACTCATCAGCATGCACGTTTTCCGAGAATTGCTTTACTAAACTAGCAACTTCTTCTTCCGAATGAGCATCCGATAAATTGATACTTGCATGCGAGAAAAGACTACCAAACATGAGATGAAGGTGCGCATCATGAAATCCTGGCATAATGAGTTGGTTGCCATAATGATATTCCTTCGTGTCTAAACCTATAAATGGTTTTATTTCCTCCATCGAACCTACCGCAATGATTTTGTTACCTTTAATCGCAATGGCAGCTGGCTTTGCTTCATTTTCTAAACCTGTAAATACTGCTTCACTCGAAATAACTTTATCAGCGATAACCATTTATAACTCCTCTCTTTACCTAAGATTTACTTCTAATGGAACTCTTATAACAATCAATTGAAAGCGCTTACACAACTAAAGAAGTTAAATAATCGCAATAAACAATGGGCATCCACTGTTCGCCTATTAAAATAGGCGAACATAACGGACAAAAGACTCATACTAATTTAAGCTTGTAAACTGGATTTTTCCATTCCAAAAGTGTTGCATATTCTAATGACTCAACATCCCCAGGTAAATAGCCTGGCATTACTTTATTTAATACGTATCCGTTTTTCATTTGGAATGTTAATACAGGATCATATATTTTCCCTTTCATTACCTCTAGTGCATACTCATCTGCACTCATCTGCTCAGCATATTTATAGTAAAAAGGTATACGACCACCTACTAACATACTTTCTAAGTTAAGTTTCTCACATATTCTTTTTCGGCCATCATACAAATGACGTCCCAATTGTAACCCTCTAAAATCTTCGTGTACTCCAATCTCAATACCATATAGGTTTCTACCATTAGGGTTATGATTTCGAATAAATCCTAAATCACAGATTTGAAAATATGAGTGACTATCTCCGTAATCTTCAAAATTTACAATTAGACTTAAAGCGGTTCCTACAATTTTACCGTTATATTCTAGACAAATTTGACCTTCTGGAAACAACTCAATCTGACTTTCAAAATGCTCATATTTTAATGCCATATCAGGTCCGAAACACCTCATAGAAAGTGCGGCAACTTCAGCAAGATCCTCTTTTAAAATATTGCGGACAACTATTTCTTGTCCATTATTTTTTAAATTTACTTGAGACATAATAAATTCACCCTCTTATTTTATTGGAATTAAATTAAAGTTTATTACTTTATTAATTGTGTAGACTGTCTCCCATACATTCTTTAGAAACTATGTATGGGAGACATGGAGAATGTAGATAAGTCTACTACAATATATATAGTTACCTAGATTAGTAACATTTTTTATTATTTTAAATAAATCGATACAAACTTCTTCTCCAAGTACTCCTCAAGTCCGTACCAACCGCCTTCTTTCCCCATTCCACTTTCCTTCATACCACCAAACGGAGCTTGTACAACCACTGGAGCTGGATCATTAATACCAACAATTCCGAACTCTAAAGCACGCATCATTCGTAAGCCTCGACCAATGTCTCGCGTATAACAATAAGCTGCAAGACCATATTCAGGATGGTTTGCTCTTTCAACTACCTCTTCTTCCGTCTTAAATGTATAAATTGGTGCAACTGGTCCAAATGTTTCTTCTGTTGTAATCTTCATATTATCGCTTGCATATTGAATAACTGTGGGCTCAAAGAAGTAACCGCTTCCATTATTTAATGTAAATACATTACCACCCGCAATTACTTTACCATCATGTTTCACAGCGTCTTCTACTTGACTTTTCACTTTTTCAAGAGCCACTTTATTAATTACTGGACCGACATTTACGCCATCTTCTAATCCATTTCCTACAACTAATTTAGATACCTTTTCAGCTAACTTTTCTGAGAATTCATCAGCTACAGTTTCTGCTACGTAAATCCGGTTGGTGCTGATGCAAGTTTGACCTGAGTTAATAAACTTAGACACTAAGATACCATTAACTGCTGCGTCAATATCAGCATCCTCAAACACAATATACGGTGCGTGTCCACCAAGCTCCATTGATATTTTCTTCACTGTATCAGACGAATCACGGATAAGTTTTTTCCCCACACGCGTCGAGCCAGTAAATGTGATTTTACGAACGTCTGGGTTACTCGTCATCTCGTTTCCAATTTCTTCAGCTGGGCCAATTACCAGGTTTGCAACTCCAGCAGGTAGTCCAACTTCATGAAAGCATTCGAATACTTTTATCGCCGAAAGAGGAGTTAAGTCAGCCGGTTTTAAAACAATCGTACAACCTGCAGCAAGTGCAGGTGCAATTTTTCTTGTAATCATCGATAACGGGAAATTCCATGGTGTAATAGCTGCACATACCCCAACAGGTTCGCGAATTACCATTAAGTGTTTATCAGCTGCAGATGCAGGAATTGTTTCCCCATAAATTCTCTTAGCTTCCTCTGCATACCATTCTAGATAGCCGATCGCACCTGCTACTTCACGAGTAGCATCTGGTAAAGGCTTACCATTTTCAAGTGTAATTGTTTCAGCTAATTCTTTTGTTTTTTCTTTCATCAATTGAACTACTTGAAACAGGTAGTTGCTGCGCTCATTTCCAGTTGTCTTACCCCAGGATTCAAATGCTCTCTTCGCACTTTCGATTGCTTCTTTAGTTTCAGTTTTACCACCTGTAGCAACAGTTCTAATTATTTCTCCTGTCGCAGGATTTGTTACATCTAATTTATTTCCTGTATCTCGCCATTCACCATTTATATAAAGCACTAGAGAACCTCCCCTTTTTTAACTATAACCACCACTACTCAACTTACTTTATAGGAATAGTTTAGTTGCGTGTATTTTTAAAAGCAGTAATCGAATCGTCTATAATTTGAATCATTTTTTCAATTTCTTCTTTGTTAATAATAAGCGGTGGCGCAATTGCCACAATTTGGTTATATGCTCCAAGCGCTCTTAATATTAATTGGCGATTGAAACATGCGTCAACTACCGCATTTGCTGGGAAAACAGTTGGATCGAACAATTTCCCACTTGTTGGATCTTCATAAAGTTCAAATGCAGCCAACAGACCAATTACTCTGCAATTTGTTACAATACTATGTTTTTCAGCTAAGTAATCTAAACCTTTTTTAAGTTCTTTCTCCATTTCGTTTACGTGGTCAATAATATTATCACGCTCTAGTATTTCAATGTTTTTCAGTCCAATCGCACAAGCAGTCGGATGGCCACTATATGTGAAACCATGTGGGATAACAGCATCGAAGTTAGCAATTGTTTCTCTAATTTCATCATTCATCATGACCCCGCCAAGTTGCGAATAACCACTCGTAATTCCTTTTGCAATTGACATCATATCAGGGACAACATTCCAGTTGTTTACACCAAACATTTTCCCCGTACGACCAAATCCACAAATAACTTCATCTGCCATAAAAAGGATATTGTGCTCGTCACAGATTTTACGAACTGCTTCTAAGTAACCTTCTGGTGGAATATTAACTCCGCCCGCACCTTGCACAGGTTCAATAATAATTCCGGCAATCGTCTCAGCACCTTCTCTTTCAATTGTTCCACGGATAGAATCTGCATAGTTCGGGTCACTTTTATCACCTAACTCGCTGTTTAATAGGTGGGCTGTTGCACGAACAACTCCGTCTATATTTGATGATGCAAACTTGTGGTATGCTGCAAGACCAGTAGCTGTTTGCGCTCCTATTGTTACACCGTGATAAGCATTCGTTAGCGCAATAATCTTTCTTTTTTCTGATTTCCCTTTAAGCTCCCAGTAGAAACGAGCTAATTTAATTGCTGTATCATTTGATTCTGACCCACCAGAAGTGTAGAATACACTATTTAAATCTCCTGGTGCTAACTCAGCTAATTTTTCAGCAAGTAGAATGGATGGTTCATTTGAGAATCCTTTAAATGATGATGCATACGCGAGGGTAGATAATTGACTATTACCAGCATCTGCAAGTTCTTGATTCCCATGTCCTAAGTTCACGTTCCAAAGCATTGACATCCCGTCGATGTATTCCACATCATCCGTACTTGTAACTGTAACGCCTTTACCTTTAACAAAGATAATAGGCGGTCCATTGTCAATTAAAGCCTTCGGATTTGTAGCTGGATGTAGCAAGTGCTTTTTGTCCAGTTTAGCTAACTCTACAGTTTTTGATTGTTGAGTAATTTTAGTTGTCATTGATAAAACCTCCATTTATAAATTAATAATTTGCGATTGGATAGACACACTCTGGTATCAACTAAACTGAAATACAGTTTAGATCCAATTTTTGAATTATTCTTAATTATGAAAATAGTATATCTTTACATTTTTATAATGTAAATTATAATATTTATATGACTTCCATATATTTTATGAATACTAAAAGGAGGAGTTATCAAAATGAACCTTCATCGTTTACATTGTTTTATTACAGTAGTTGAGGAAGGTAGCATTACAAAAGCTGCTACTGCACTGCAAATGACTCAACCCCCCTTAAGTATTTTAATTAGAAAGTTTGAACAAGAATTAAATGTCACTTTGTTTAATCGTTTAGGTAGATCTCTTGAATTAACACCAAGTGGAGTATTTTTATATGAAAAAGGAAAAGAATTACTTGATTTATCTGAGAATACGGAGAAGAAATTAGTCGAGTTTCATGAAGGAATTAGAGGTACTGTGAAATTGGGTTGTACTACTTCAGCAAATCTATTTATTTTGCCAAATGTCTTAAAAAAAATTCAAAAGGAAACTCCTAACATAGTTACACATGTTCGCGAGGGTAATACATCATATATTTTAGAAGAACTAAGAAGTCATAAAATAGATATTGGAATTGTCCGAACTTCAGTGAGAGCGGAGGACATCCATACTTCAACACTACTAACAGAACCTTTACTTTTAGCTCTTCCACCCAACCATCATCTATGTGAAAAAGATTCTATTGATATTGCAGACTTGAAAAACGAACGATTTCTTTTAAATACAACATCTTATGGATCAGGTGTTGCTGATGATGTGATCGAGGCATGCCAAAAAAGTGGATTTACGCCTAATGTCGTTTACTGGGGGACAGAAACATTACCAACACTTATGATGGTAATGAAAGGCGCAGGAATTTGCTTTGTACCTAGCTGTTTCAAGCTACTTAATTCTCCTGATTTACCGGTACTTAGACCACTAGCAAATCCAGTGTTACAAACAAAACTTAATATAATTACACTTAAGGATCGTTACATGACATCAATTTCCAAACGATTTCTTGCGATTACCGAAGAGGTTGCAGAGAAAATGACAAGCATTTTCAATGATTAATGTGATTTAAGTAATGGCGTTCAAGTTAAAATATTCGGTAGATAATGCATAATAAGTAAAAATAAGCATTCTCACTTTAACATCAGGAATTAGCAATCCTACGGCTACTAATCGATTATTAACCGAAACAATACTTTGGCGGCTGCAATTCAATTAATCCTCAAGCTGATAAATTGTTGGAAATGCATAGCCACAATCTTTGTTAAATAACTCTAAATACTTCACGTAAAGAACCATATCAAATGGTTTTATTATTCCTAACTGAACGTAATAAAAAATATCCGTTGATACTTTTTCAAATTTCTCTGTGACATTATGGGTAGCTTCATAACTATCTGTCACATGGTTATACTGACTGGCTCTAAAGGTTATCGTATTTACTTTCTGTATAGTTTGCTTTGTGTACGCTAATTTTTGATGGATGATTTCCACTAGCATGGCAGGGGCATGATTCCCAATGCTTTTTCCAAAGCGCTTTTTGGATTGGATTTTGCCCTGTATATTTGTTTTGGTTTCTTTTGTACGTTTTGCCAATCCTTTAAAATGCATGGTTTCAATGTACACCTCATCGCCAAGAGACAAGATTTTATTTGCTAACGCACCATGTTTTTCTTTGATGTAGGAAGCTTTCTTTCTATATAATTCTTTTAC
>NZ_JBHZDH010000003.1:0-131152 GCF_042755925.1 Lysinibacillus sp. NPDC059133
ACAATATACAACATAAACATATGTTCTATAAAGAAAAAAGCACTTCATTCCTCCCACCTCTGAAGAAGTGGGCTTCCTGAAGCTCAATTCTGTGATTTTCATATTAATATTGCGAAGATCATCTTGATGTTTTCCCTTTAAAACTGGTTTGTTTATGTGATCCATGTTACGGAATAATTTCCATATATAAATTGACCTCCAAATTTGTCCAATGTTATATTTACTAATGCAGTAATTTACTAAATTACTGAATTTTCAAACAAAAAAAGAAAGGGGTTGTAATTGATGAAAATACCTACACATTTAAAGCATAAACCTGTTATTGTTGCTGAAAATTATGCCAATATTGATGGGCGCACCGCTTATCATACAGATGCACAGGGGCTCTCACTTGGCTTAGCTCAATGGAATGACAGAGGTAAGGTTGATATTTCTGCTAAAGTGTGGCGTCATACAGGTGGTAAATGGTCACGTCAATCGGAGGAATTACCACTTCATCGCGTGCTTGACCTCGCTATTTTAGTTTGTGAGTCTCAGCATTATTTTAAGGACGCTTATCGCTACGATCATTTATATGATGAAGAAAACCCTGTTATTAAACGTGTTGGCTTACAGGGGGATGCAATGACAGTGGAAGTATGTACCGACAATGAACAAATTAAAGAGGATATTAAGCTCTATAACCAAGCATTAAGTGCGGATGGTGAACTAATTGGTGAACGTCTGCGCACGCTATCACATATTTTAAAGGAAATGGGTTATTAAAACCCAAGAGGGCATGAAAATGGACCAACAAATTTTACATGATGATAAAAAGCTACAGAAAGCTTTTTTTAACTTTTTAATTCCTGTTATGCTAGCGAATGTGCTGCAATCATTAGGGCAAGTCTTTGGCATGTTTATAGTTGGGCGCAATTTAGGAGTTGATGCGCTAGCGGCAATTTCAGCATTCTTTCCATTTTTCTTCTTTTTAATGGCATTTGCTATTGGGATTGGCTCAGGTAGCTCGATTTTAGTAGGGCAAACATATGGGGCTGGGAATCATGAGAAGATGAAGGAGGTTGTTGGGGTAACATTAGCTTTCACGACGATTTTATCAATTGTCGTCGCAATTTTTGGTGGCTTTTTCATTGAGTGGATTTTACGTTTTATGCAAACACCTGCAAACATTTTAGATATGAGTATTAGCTATGCTCAAATTTTATTTTTTACACTACCGATTATGTTTTGGTATTTGGTGTACACTACCTTTATGCGTGGTGTAGGTGACTCTAAAACACCCTTTTTATTTTTAGTCACAAGTGTTATTTTAAATATCGCATTCCTACCACCATTAGTTTTTGGCTGGCTCGGTCTGCCTAAGTTTGGCTTAAATGGTGCTGCTTATGCCTCTGTTTTATCCAATCTAGTGACGATGTTATTATTATTTGCCTACTTGCATAGAACAAAGCATATTTTGCGCTTAGACAAATCAATTTTACAGCATTTTAAATTAAAGAAGGATATTTTAGCTTCATTATTAAAATTAGCCATTCCAGCAAGCATTAGTATGGTTGCGATCTCTGTTGCAGAAATTGCTGTCATTGGCTTCGTTAATGTTTACGGCTCCGATGCCACTGCCGCTTACGGTGTTGTCAATCAGGTCGCTAGCTATGCACAAGTGCCTGCGATGAGTATCGCTATTGCGACATCTGTATTTGTGGCGCAGGCTTTAGGGGCTAACTCTACAGAAATGATAAAAAAAATTCGTCAATTAGGTGTGCTTATTAACTATATTTTAGGCGGCACGATTATTTTAATTATGTATTTATTTGCGGAGCCTATTTTATCTTTCTTTATTGATCAACAGGATACGGTACTTATCGCAAAGGATTATTTATATATCGCATTTTGGAGCTATTTAATTTTTGGCCATACACAAACAGTTTCAGCTACAATGCGAGCTACAGGTGTTGTCTTATGGCCTACAATTTTCCTAGTCATTGCGATTTGGGTAGTCGAGGTGCCATTAGCGTTTGTTTTATCGCACTACACTACATTCGAGCTAAATGGCGTTTGGTTAGCTTACCCTACTGCCTTCTGTGTGCATTTTGTATTACAATACGCATACTTCAAGCTAGGTTGGCAAAAACGAACATTAAAAGCAATGCTCAGCGATTAATCTTTATGATTGTGTCTGTAGACAAAGCAGCACACGTAACTTTGTCTACAGCAATTTTTTATAGACGTTTGGGGTAAATAAATATAAACCAGAATTTGTTGATCCACATAATTAAGCTTTAGGCGGAATTATTCCCGAAACCAATAAGATAAAGAATACTAATCCAATGAAAAAGAATATAATTGAAGCAGTAAATATCGGACCTATTTGATAAGTGAACTGTTCCCTTTTCTGAATTATGCCTGTTTGCCCACTAACTTGAGATGTAAATAATCTAGTTATAGATCCACCACTACTTGAAAAGTAAAAAGTACCCCCAGCAAAAACTATACCAGTGAAAAACATTACCTCGATAAACCTTACGGAGAAAAATGAGGCAATAAAATAAGTGATTAAAACTTCTACAATAAATGCCACTATCATAATAATTAAATTTTTACTACGCATATAAACCTAACCCTCCTCCTAAATTGTATACTCCTTACTCTGTATACGATTGAACAGGAATTAAGTTCCATTTTTAGCTATATTAATAAGATTTCTTTTTTTGTATTCTTTATTGTTAATGGGAGAGAAATTAAATTAATGTTTGATGATTTTTTTCATGAGAATAGGATGTACTAACCTACTTTTCCATTACATCACATCCTTTTTCGCATAAAAAAAAGGCATCCTACTAAAAGGATGCCTTTTTTATGGTTACATCATTAAAATTAAAGTTTTACGATGTTTGTAGCTTGAGGTCCACGTTGGCCTTCTTCTACTGAGAATTCAACTTTTTGACCTTCTTCAAGAGTTTTGAAGCCGTCACCTTGGATAGCTGAGAAGTGAGCGAATACGTCATTTCCACCTTCTACTTCGATGAAACCAAAACCTTTTTCTGAGTTAAACCATTTTACTGTACCTTGTGTCATTTGAATGACCTCCATTAATTGTATTAATTAAAATCATATTACCAAAAGAAAATCCACATATTACAAAAAGCATCAAATAAAACACGATTACTCTTTGTAATATGTGAATTTATTGTTCTCTTGAAAACGATTTTATTACATTTACTATATACAATAAAAACACATTTGTCTAGTACTAAAGGAAATTATTAAATAAACAGTTTTCTTTCTAACCGGATACGTCATTAAATAAGTTCAATTAATAAGGTGCGATAATCTTTTTAGATCAACGCACCCCGTTAGTAAACTTAGTTTTTGACAAATATCTATTGTGGTTTCAATTGCCATTAATTTTAGACCAAGACCAAGACTAATAAATACAACGCCTGCTACCTTATTCATAATCGTATTAAACAGTTTGCTATCTTTTATGCTTTGTGTTGCTAACGTCGCTCCATATGTATCACAAACGTACCATACGAGGACAATAATCGAGAATGTCGCACCTAAAATTAGAAATGGTCATGAACCAAAGCTGTTATCTGCTGAAATGAATGGTGGTAAGAAGGATAATTAAAACAAAATATTTTTAGGATTCGAAACATTCGTCATTACACCTTGCATATAATCCTTTTTCATAGAGCCGCTAGAGGTACGCTTTACTTATAAGCCCTCGCTTTTTTTGAAAAGCGATTTTGCACCAATGTAAATTAAATAAATACCACCAATTACTTTAAGTACCGTAAAGAGTACAGCTGATTATGATAAGATAATCGATAGACCAGCAGTAGAAAGAATTGTATGAACTACAATGACTTTTGTTTTAGTTATCATGTGAAATGAGGTTTAACAAATGAGTTTTATTAAGCTAACGCAAGTCGAAAAAGCATATAATGCCCAGCAACCTGTATTAAAAGATATTAATATAACGATTAAAAAAGGCGAATTCTTTGTATTAGTAGGCCCATCTGGTTCAGGTAAAAGTACACTTCTGCGCCTTATTGCTGGCTTAGATAAAATGACGACCGGCACAATACAAATAAATGGAGAAACATTAGATATGGCTTCCCCTCAAGAACGAAATCTATCAATGGTTTTCCAAAATTATGCACTATACCCTCATCTAACAGTGGAACAAAATATTTTATTTGGTTTAAAAAGAAAGGGAGTTCATAAACAGGAGCAGCAAAAACGTTTGCAGGAAAGTGTTGAACTGCTCAAGCTGACTAATTATTTACATCGAAAACCAAAAGCTTTATCCGGAGGTCAACGTCAACGTGTCGCTCTTGCACGTGCTATTGTGAGCCAATCTCCGCTGTGCCTAATGGACGAACCTTTATCCAATTTAGATGCACAATTACGATCACAAATGCGGACAGAAATCAAACAACTACAAAAAAAATTGGGCTTAACAACTATTTATGTAACCCACGATCAAACAGAAGCGATGACCATGGGGGATCGAATAATGGTTTTACATAATGGATGTATTCAGCAAATCGGAACACCTCTAGAATTGTATAATCAACCAAAAAATCTATTTGTCGCAAGTTTTATAGGTTCTCCAACTATTAACATGGCAACTGCAGTTATAGAAGATTCTACGCTCATTATTGAAAATCAATTTAAAATGAAACTTCCAACTGATGTTTATGCACGTTTACCTCAACATACACCATTAACAGTTTGCGTTCGTCCAGAGCATCTCCAAAAAGGAGACGCTTTGCATCTTCCTATAGTAAATATTGAACAGCTTGGACATGAAACGCATATCATTGTTCGATTAGCAGATCGAACATGGACGATTAAATGGAGTGGCCAACATACCTTTAAAATCGGAGAAACACTTTCTCTCCAGCCTCAACACCTATTATTTTTTGATGCGGAAACAGAAGTATTATTATAATTTTCCCGATAATGTAAAAAAACTTGCCTTTTCGGCAAGTTTTTTTCACACCATACATTATTAAAGTGTTTCATATATAACTTGTCCCATTTGAGTGGCGTCATAATCTCCTAATGCGACTACTTCTGATTGGAAATCTGGTGAATTTAAAATCTCTTTTACCGATTCAATCAGCAGTTGGTTTTCGGGAGTTTTTAATAGGACAATATCATAACGTTCTCTAACAAGTGGTATAAAGTCAACTTCTATAAGTTTTGATATTTTTTCAATGCCTATTCCAATGTCTGCATTCCCGTTTGCGACAGCAGAAGCTACATCAATATGGCTCATTTCTTCTTCGTTATACCCTTCAATTGAGGATGGAGATATGTGATGTATGCGTAATTGCTCATCTAGGAAAGTACGAGCACCTGAACCTTTTTCACGATTCATCAATTTTAGTGATTTGGTCTTAAAATCATCCATTGATTGAATTTGCAATGGATTTCCTTTTTTTACATAAAAGCCTGCTCGGCGTGAAATCAGATTGAGAAGAATATAAGAGTGACTTACAAAAATCTTTTTCAAATAAGGTGTATTATATTCCCCTGTATCACCATCATACAAATGTAAACTAGCAATATCACATTCCCCATTATACAGCGCCATGACACCATTAAAGCTACCTTCATGTGAGCGCAATACTTTATTGGATTGTTTTTTCTCTATATATTTTCCTAATAAGTCTAAAGCTAAATCTTGTCCGCTAATTATAATTTTTTTATTGTTTGTCGGAGGAGTAGTCGAAGCAGTAGATGCAGTAGGAGTTGCCCCTGTCTTGCTCTTTTGGATATATAATTGTAAATCGGTTCTATCCACACGCATTTGTCGACCTACACGAAAAATGGGTAAATCCCCCTTTTTCACTAAATCATAGATCGTTAATTTTGAAACCTTTAATAATTGAGCAACCTCTTCAATCGTATAGGAATGTTCATGTGACATGTAAAAAATCTCCCCTTCTGCTTCTATTGATTCTATAGTAACGTAATTATAATATTTTTGGATCATCACCAAAACGTGTGGTTGATTTCCGTTCCGACTGGGCGCTTTGCTTTCGCTACAGAAAACATTTGTTGCTGACGCTTCGCTTTCGCACAGATAAAACATTTGTTGCCGCCGCTTCGCTTTCGCACAGATAAAACATTTGTTGCTGACGCTTCGCTTTCGCACAGATAAAACATTTGTTGCTGACGCTTCGCTTTCGCACAGATAAAACATTTGTTGCTGCCGCTTCGCTTTCGCACAGATAAAACATTTGTTGCTACCGCTTCGCTTTCGCACAGATAAAACATTTGTCGCTGACGCTTCGCTTTTGCGCAGAGCAAAGCTTCCTGGGGGCGTCCGATGAGACACTAATCCCCAAGGAGTCGCCCAGCCTCCACTCCAATTAACTTATTTACATAGTATACGGTTAACAAAAGTCATCCACAACTTTTGGTGATGAACCATATTTTTAACATCTTGAAAGTTTCTAGCCATTTGGTATTTCTTTTTTAGACATAACTAATTATAATTAGTTATGTCTTGTTATAACGAGTTATAAAAGGAGTATAATCAAAGTGAAAAAGTATTATAGTTTAATAGCTTCATTGTTACTACTGGTCGGCATTTTAGCAGGTTGTGGTAGCCAAGGAAGCAACAACAAAACAAACAAACCAGTCGAATTAACGATTTCCGCAGCAGCTAGTTTACAAGAATCATTAGAAGAACTTCAAAAAAACTATGAAAATGAACACGATACTATTAAAATCACATTTAACTTTGGTGGCTCTGGTGCTTTACAACAACAAATTTTAGAAGGTGCTCCTGTTGATCTTTTCTTTTCAGCAGCAGAGGATAAGTTTGATGAGCTAGTTCAAGAAGATTTAATCGATAAAAAGCAAGGAACAGATCTTTTAGCGAACGAATTAGTATTAATCGTTCCTAAGAAAAATGAAAAACAGATTCACTCATTTGAAGACTTAACGAAGGTTGATAAGATTGCCGTTGGTACACCTGAAACAGTTCCTGCTGGCAAGTACGGTATAGAAACATTGAAAAATATGAACCTTTGGGAACATGTAGAATCAAAAGTAGTGTATACAAAAGACGTACGACAAGTTCTAACTTATACAGAAACTGAAAATGTTGATGCAGGTCTGGTTTATAAAACAGATGCTCTTGTATCAGAAAAAGTCGATGTCGTTGCTACAGCCAAAGAAGATACACATACACCTATTATTTATCCTGTAGGTGTTATCAAAGATAGTAAGCATGCAAAAGAAGCGGAAGAGTTTTATCACTATTTACAAAGTGATCAAGCGATGAAAGTATTTAAAAAATACGGCTTTCAAGGAACTCATTAATAAATGAGTACGGATTTCTGGTCACCTCTTAAACTTTCTATCGAGATAGCCCTTGTGTCAGGAATAATTGTCATAGTAGCAGGTACTCTATTTGGTAAATGGATGGCAAAACGCAATTTCAAAGGAAAATTATTTCTAGAAACGGTGTTACTTTTACCATTAGTATTGCCTCCTACTGTAGTAGGATTTCTTCTAATTATTATTTTTGGCAAAAACAGCGTGCTTGGTAACTTGATTACATGGCTTTTTAACCAACCCGTTATGTTCACATGGTGGGCAGCTGTCATAGCCTCTACTGTTGTTGCATTTCCTTTAATGTATCAATCTGCAAAAACCGGCTTTGAATCTGTTGATGAGGACATTGAGAACGCTGCACGTGTTGATGGTGCTAATGAATGGCAAGTCTTTTTCTTTATTTCTATCCCTCTTGCATTAAAGTCAATTGTTTCAGGTGGAATTTTAAGTTTCACACGAGCTTTAGGTGAGTTCGGTGCAACCTTAATGTTTGCTGGAAACCTCCCAGGCAAAACGCAAACGACGCCACTTGCTATTTACATGGCGATTGGTTCAGGTAACATGTCACTCGCTTGGTCGTGGGTGATTTGTATGATAGGTATTTCCTTCCTTATGCTTCTGAGCGTTCATCTCATAAAGGCATAAAGTAAAACTTTAATTACTGACGAGCCTTTTCAGGATAAATAGAATAAAAGATGTAGTCGGTTCACTAAACTGTACCAACTACATCTTTTCTTTTTACCCTCCACTAATAGGTGGAATAAAGGCGACTGTATCCCCTTTTTTTACAACCGTTGCATCTGTTGCAAATTCCTCATTTACTGCTGTCATGACATGTTGTAAATGAACTTGTGGATATTGTATTTCCATCCATTCTTTAATTTGACCAATTGTTCGGTCTGACAGGTCTACACATAATTTTGACTCACCGATACTTTCTTGTAAGTGAGCAAATAGTAATATGTTAATCACAAGATTCCTCCTCACTTATTGATGGATTTCCTTTTGGATAAGGGACATTTTCTAATTGATCACCAATCCATTCGGTCCCATCTTCCCAATACTCTTTTTTCCAAATAGGCACAATTTGTTTAATACGATCAATAGCATATTCATTTGCTTCATAAGCTATTTTACGATGTGGTGATGAAACCGCAATTACTACGGCAATATCCGAAATTTCTAAATGGCCAACACGATGTGTAATGGCTACTTTTGCTTCTGACCATTGTTCTTGTATTTCTTCAGATATTTGTTCAAACATTTTAATAGCCATAGCTGGATAAGCTTGATATTCCAAATGTAGTGTTTTCTTTCCTTTGGTCATTTCACGCACTGTTCCGATGAAAACGGTGATTGCACCAGCATTTCGATCTGTTACTTTTTGTCTAACTTCTTCAACATCAATTGGTTTATCAATGATTTCAAACAACGATGTAGTCATGATTTTCTCCTCATTTCCTGCATAAGAACTTCCATATATTGTGCTTTTTCTTGAATTGAAAAAGTTGGATAATCTAACGGTTTATTTAGTGGATAAGTGGGCCAATAAAGAACACAGACGATATTGCTTACTTTTTGTAGTAAAGATTCATCTTCCGCCTTGCGCAAAAGAACAACCTTCGGATAATCTTCATTTTTATAGCCTTCAATGAGAATGATATCCATATTAAATGTTTCATAAATAGCTAGTATATCAGCAAGCTGCCAGTTACTTTGGTGAATACTCATGCGCAAAGTACCTTCTCCCTCAACTGCCGTTACACTTGCGCCAGCCTTCTCATGGCGAACACTATCTTTTGAACTTTCTATCATAGGGATACCACCATGTCCATGATGCTTGATTGTTCCTACACGAAAACCGTCTGTGGTGGCTTGTGTAATGAGTTGTTCCATTAACGTTGTCTTGCCACTATTTTGATAGCCTACGATTTGTAAGATTTTTCGATAATGTCCCATGGCCACTCACTTCCCTGCAAATCTTCTAGCAATAAGACAACAACTTGCATGCCTTTTTCGTAACCACGTGATCCACCTGGTAATACAATAAAAGAATTGGCCTCCGCTAAGGATGAAACGGCACTAGATTTATCGAACCCAGAAGGAACTGCAACTAATTGACCGTTTTCGTAAGAAGCATTCGCACGCACAAAACGAGTAAACGGATTCGGTTTTTTAAAGTCCGCATTTAAAACAGCCTGCTCTCTACGTAGATGAGGTTGCTTATTACCAAACGCCGTTCTTATAATAGGTCGTGTAAATAATTCAAAACCAACATAGCAAGCTGACGGATTACCTGAAAGTCCAAATAATAATTGACCATTTCGAGCCGCAACAGTCGTTACACTACCTGGTCGCATTGCTACCTTGTTAAAAAGTACTTGTGCGTCAATGGCTTCATAAATGGCAGGTAAATAATCGTAATCACCTACAGATACTCCTCCTGTTGTAATCAATATGTCTACTTCCTGAAGAGCTTTTTCGACAGCTTGAATACATAAATTTAAATCATCGCTAAATTTACCAAAATATTTGACGGTTGCCCCAGCACGTTCAATTTGAGCCATTATCATATAGGCATTGCTATTACGAATTTTCCCTGGCTGCAAAGCATCACTCGGTTCTAGTAATTCACTTCCTGTTGCAATTACGCCAACGATTGGTTTTCGAAAAACAGGTACTTGATCATAACCAAAAGTAGCAAGTAATGCGACAACGCCTGGATTGATGTATTGTCCTTTTTCAATAAGAATTGCGCCTTTTTGAACGTCCTCACCCTTATAGGAAATATTTGTTCCCGCTTCATAAGAGCGTTTAATTGACATATAACGTTGATCGTCTTCTTCAAAGCTTTGCGTTAATTCTAGCATAACGACTGCATCACATCCGTGTGGGATAGGAGCTCCTGTCATAATACGCACCGCTTCTCGATCACCTACTTCTCCTTCAAATACAAAACCCGCGCCAATTTCCCCCACTACTTTAAAGGTTACTGGATTTTCAGAACAGGCTTCTTGACTATCGACCGAGCGAATAGCATAACCATCATAAGGTGAACGATCAAATGCTGGTACATCTTGGTCCGCAGCAACATCTTCTGCTAAAAATCGTCCATGTGCTTGCTGTAGTGAAACGACCTCTACTTTTTCTTGGAATGCAAACTCCATGACCCGTTGAACCGCTTCCGCAACAGCAATTGGTTTTCTTTTTTCTAACATTTTAAAACACTCCTTTATCCGAATAAACGATAATAAATGGTTTTAGCTTTTTGTATATCTTTTACGCCGTGAATGACAACTCGTCCATCTTGGAAAATCACTAGTCGATAATCTTCTGCTTGGCAAGATAATAAATAGGGATTTTGTTGAATATCACCATAAGGACGAAGTTGGACAGCGAGCTGATCCAAATTATAGTGAATTGGTTTAGGTGGACGTATTTGAATAGCATCCCGACCACATAATACATTTAATTTTGTTTGATTTTCATATGACAAGTATGGATAGGTCGGATTTTTGCCACAGGATGGGCAATCATGATTTCGAATTTTTTCTACGTTTATTTCATAGTGTTGATTTTGCCAAACATCAAAAGTTAAATAACTTTTACGTAATGCCTCTTCATTGCCAACTAAAAACTTTAATACTTCAGCTACTTGATAAGCTGCTACGATTTGAACAGTAGGACTTATAATTCCTACTGTATCGCATGTCATCCCTGTATTAGGCATCGCTGCTAACAAACAATGTAAACAAGGTGTTTTACCTGGCACAATCGTATAAGTAGCGCCATAACTGCCAATACAAGAACCATAAACCCATGGAATTTGATATTTTTGTGCAAGATCGTTCATCATAAAGCGAATATCAAAGTTATCCGTCGCATCCACCATCATATCGACATCTTCAAGCAGTGAAATTAATTGCTCTGTACACGCATCAACAATATATTCGTTGATTTCTACCTCAGAATTAATGCTTTGTAGTCGTTTTTTTGCAGCGATTACTTTAGGGACTTTTTCTTGCGCATCTTGTTCCGTATAAAGTTGTTGTCTTTGTAAATTACTCCACTCTACATAATCACGATCAATAATCGTCAATTTTCCGATGCCTGCCCTTACTAGAGCCTCTGCGCTAGCACTGCCTAAAGCACCAACCCCTATCATCAGGACATGCTTTTGTTTTAGTAGTAGCTGCCCGTTTTCTCCGATTGGGCTGAATAATTGTTGTCTAGAATATCTATTATGCATAAACGTTTTTGCCTTTCTTTCTATGAATTTTAGTTTGACCTTTTCATTTATAGCTTTATAATAAAAGCAATGTTTTTCAGCAAAAACAATATCAACTCTATAAAAGGAGGCCTTTTACCTTGCATCCCACACATAGTCAACTTCCTATACGAGCTGCCATTTTAACAGTGAGTGACACACGCACGAAGGCGGATGATCATGGTGGTCAGCGTATTCAATCATTACTTCAAGAAGCTTCATTTGAATTAATAGACTATCAAATGTCAAAAGATGAACCACTTGAAATCTCAAACCATGTACAAAAATGGTGCGACGATCCTACCATTAATACCATTATCGTAACAGGAGGAACAGGGTTTACACCGAGAGACCAAACTTACGACACGATTCTCCCACTTTTCGAAAAAGAAATGATGGGATTTGGTGAATTATTTCGAACATTAAGCTTTGAAGAAATCGGCCCAAAAGCCATGTTTAGTCGTGCAACAGCAGGTAGTCGCGATAAAACGGCTATCTATGTGCTACCAGGTTCCACGAATGCCGTGACTCTTGCCATGACAAAACTGATTCTTCCTACTGTGCAACATTTTGTCGGTGAGTTGAATCGCATATGAAAATAGCTGGTGTTGTCTTAGCTGGCGGTCAATCTTCTCGGTATGGTCAACCGAAAATGTTTGAATTATTTGCTGGTCTGCCTTTATATAAGCAAAGTCTCATAGCCTTACAAAAAAATCAACTACATCCTCTCATTATTGCTACGAATGCTAGCTTGCAATCGAAGTTTGTAGAAGAAGATGTCCATTGGATCATTGAAAAACAGCCTCATCAAGGACCTCTGTTTGCCTTGCATAATATCATGACAAATTTTTCGGAAGTAGAGTGGTTTTTCGTAATAGCAAGTGATATGCCTTTTATTAATACAGAATTTGTCCAAACTATGCTAACATTTATCGATGATCGTTATGAGGCTATTGTTCCTAAACAAGCTTCAAGATTACAACCTCTTGCTGCTTTATATCGACGCAGTGCTTTACCAAAAGCACTGCAATTAGTCCAACAAAACAAGCGAAGTATGAAAGTCTTGTTAGAGCAACTTCAAGTGTGTTATGTTCCCTTTGAAGAAGATAGCTCAACATTTATCAATATCAATTCACAACAAGATTGGCTACAAACATTTGAAAGGAAATCTAATAATAATGAGTAATTTTACACACTGGAATGAAGAAGGTCGTCCTAAAATGGTCGACATTTCAGAAAAAACAATCACAAACCGTACAGCTATCGCTCGCAGTACAATCACGTTATCCGATGAAGTCTATCAAGCCATCCAACAAGGAGGCATTAAAAAAGGCGACCCAACGCAAGTGGCACAAATTGCCGGGATTATAGGTGCTAAAAAAACGGCTGATATTATCCCAATGTGCCATCCGATTATGTTACAAGGAACAGATCTTCAATTTGATTATACAAAAACAGAGGTTGGTTACGAACTACACATTCAAGCTACAGTGAAATGTAGTGGTAAAACAGGTGTCGAAATGGAAGCACTAACTGCTGTATCCATTGCTGCACTGACTTTTTATGATATGTGTAAAGCCGTCGACAAGTCTATGGTGATTAAAGAAACATACCTTGTTCAAAAAACAGGCGGAAAAAGTGGCAACTTTGTGCATAAATAAACAGAAAAAATCCGGCATTATTTTGCCGTTTTTTTTCTGTTTTTTTTACCATAAATCACTAATACCACTCTATTTCGTCTAACCACCGATGTGTGACATTTCAATTTTTGAGTTTTTCCGTTTTTCCATTGTCTGTTCATTTCGTTCATCGGAATAGCGATCTTTTCTATTTTCCCAGACGTTCGAAATGCATTGGGTGATCGTTTCATCATCTTCCCCAGACCTTAACAATTCTCGCAAACTCGTTCCCTCTGTTGCAAATAAACACGTATATAATGTTCCTTCTGCCGAAATACGAGCACGCGAACAAGTGGAGCAGAAAGAATCTGTTACAGACGATATCACGCCAATTTCACCTTGGGCATCCTCATATTGATAACGTGTAGCTACTTCCCCTTTATAATTAGGGTCGACAGGATGCAAGGGAGAAAATTGATGGACTTGGTCAACGATTTCTTTCTTCGACAGAACTTCATCAAGCCGCCAACCATTCGAATTACCAACATCCATATATTCAATAAAGCGAAGAATATGCTGTTTCTCTTTAAAATATTCTGCCATTGAAACGATATCTTGCTCATTTTTTCCTTTTTGAACAACCATATTAATCTTAACTTGTAAACCTGCTTCTGCCGCTTTTTCGATACCTTCTAATACCGCTTTCACTTTTCCTCGATGGCCATTCATCTCGAAAAAACGTTCCTCATTTAGAGAATCTAAGCTAATAGCTACTCGCGATAAACCAGCTCTCGCCAATTCATTTGCATATTTCTTCAACAATGTGCCATTGGTCGTTAAAGCAATATCCTCTACTCCATCTATGCGATGTATACGTTCAATTAATGTCGGCAGATCACGACGTAGTAAAGGCTCACCACCAGTAATGCGTACTTTTTTCACACCTAATGAAACGAAAATCTTTACTAATCGTTCGATTTCTTCAAAACTCAATATTTTATCGGACGGTAAAAAAGCATAATCTGGACCAAATACTTCTGCAGGCATGCAATATTGACAACGAAAATTACAACGGTCTGTTACTGATATCCTTAAATCTCTTAATGGTCTTTGTAGTTGGTCTCGTAGATTAGTAATGTTAATCTCTTCCTTTCATTTTATTTGTAGGTAAGTGAATACGTTCTTTATGTGTATAAATATTAAGTGTGTTTTGGCGAATAAAACCTACCGTCGTAATACCGAGTTGCTCTGCCAATTGCAATGCTAATTCTGTTGGTGCTGATTTGGACAGCACAATTTCACAGCCAATTTTCGATACTTTAAGTAGAATTTCCGATGAAATCCTTCCGCTAAATACGATGATTTTGTCCTGAATGCTAATGTTGTTTTTTAGGCAATATCCATAAATTTTATCTAAGGCATTATGGCGCCCAATATCCATTCGACTTAATAAAACTCCATTCGTATCACATAGCGCTGCATTATGAACACCACCAGTTTGTTTGAATATTTCAGCCAACTCTTGCATATCTCGCATTAAACGAAAACAATCATCTGTTGTAATACGTACATGAATACCGTCCATTTTTTTAGCTACTAATGCATCATTAGCAAAAACAAACCCTTGGCGGCTCATGCCACAGCAAGAAGTAATGTAACGTTTATTTTGAATTTGTTGAAAGTAAGGATTCACACGCTTTGTTTTAACATGCACAAACCCTTCTTTTTCTTGGTGCCAAATGGCTTCAATATCTTCGTAATTGCGAATAATTCGTTCAGAAGCCAAATAGCCAATAACCATATCTTCTACATACTCTGGTGTACAAACCATCGTCACAAATTCTTGCTCATTAATCTTCACTGTGACAGCATATTCTGTGACAACAGTATCTTCTATTTCTTTGCTTTGATTTCCTTCAACACGAATGATGTCTCTTGTTACTGCTCGTTCCATATGGCATCCCCTTTATTCACTAATATTATTTTCAAAAACAAATACAGAAATAGCAAAATCCTCTTCAATTTTGATATCTGAAAATAAATGGAGTAACTTAGAACCCATCAGTTCTTCCATGCCTTCTGGTGGTGATTTAGCATACAAATCTTGAATCATTCTTGTACGTGCAGCATGAACCATCTTTAACCCTTCAGGTGTACTCGCAATAAATTTTTCTGTCGGTGTGATATTACCATACAAAGTTGACACAGCCATGTTCTCGACGAAAACAGTATGAATACGCTCTGGTCCTTTTCCAAATATATCTTTGCGTAGTTTTCGAATAATGTCGTTGAATTCATGCACTTTTTTTGACATTTTAACGATTCTCCCAACGTAATTAATCTTTTTATCCTATTTTTATGGGGGTCACCCTTATAGTTTGTTAATAATATAGCAACTTAAATAAAAATTAAAGAGAAAATATCCAATGATAATTATTCTCAATCAATAAATTTTACTATAATTATTGTCCATTTTGGCTGAAAAGGCTATAATAATTGGTATTACATATGGAATGAAAGTATTTTGATTCCTATGTCATGGTTTCATACAAATAAGTTTGAACTATTGGCATGGTGGTTTTAATATTTATATTCTATAGTTATATTGAATAAAAAATAAAAGTAGATTGAATTTTTAGCAAGGCCTGTTAAGAATTTTATCCACCATGAATAAATAGCATGTTTTAAACGTGCCTTTTCATGGTGGATTTTTTTATTTTTCAGCAATATCAACATTGACAACTCGTAATACATGTTTCTTCATCTATCTTAGTGTAGAAATTTGATAAATCGGGAAATGACATGATAACAAGACCATTTTTTAAATGAACAAGACATTCAAAATTAAAAAACTCGTAGTTCTATTCCCGGTTTATCCTCAGTATTAACCTGTTGCCAAAGAAGTCTTAAAGAACAAAAGGAGGAAATCACCTTGACTAAAATTAACATTAATGGCCAACCGTATGATGTAGCAGAGGGAGCTACAATACTTGATACCATTAATCAAAATGGCATCGCCCATCCACAAATTTGTCATGTACCATCTGTTGATCCTATCAAAACTTGTGATACATGTATCGTTGAAGTGAATGGACAATTAGTTCGCTCTTGTTCAACAAAAGCTATAGACGGCATGGATATCCAACTTACTTCTGATAAAGCGAAAGCTGCACAAACAGAAGCGATGGATCGTCTACTAGAAAACCATCTGCTGTATTGTACAGTTTGTGATAATAACAACGGAAATTGTACATTACACAACACAGCAGAATTAATGGAAATCGAACATCAAAAATATCCTTATCAACCAAAAGTTGAACCACACGAAGTAGACATGTCACACCCGTTTTATCGATATGATCCAAACCAATGTATCGCATGTGGACAATGTGTAGAGGTTTGTCAAAACTTACAAGTTAACGAAACATTATCTCTTGACTGGGAAGCCGAAAGACCAAAAATAGTTTGGGATGAAGGCGTTGCCATTAACGATTCTTCATGTGTAGGCTGTGGACAATGTGTTACTGTTTGTCCATGTAATGCCTTAATGGAAAAATCAATGCTTGGCGAAGCTGGTTTTATGACTGGGCTTAAACAAGAAACATTAGATCCGATGATTAATTTAATTAAGGAAGTTGAACCTGGTTATAGCGGTATCTTCGCTGTTTCTGAAGTCGAAGCTGCTATGCGTAGTAAACGTACTAAAAAGACAAAAACAGTTTGTACTTTCTGTGGAGTAGGTTGTTCGTTCGAAGTGTGGACAAAAGACCGCAAAATTTTAAAAGTGCAACCTTCTGACGGTCCTGTAAATGCTATTTCTACTTGTGTAAAAGGAAAATTCGGTTGGGACTTCATCAACTCTGAAGAACGAATTACAAAACCATTAATTCGTAAAAATGATGCATTTGTTGAATCTTCATGGGATGAAGCGCTTGACTTAATTGCTACTAAACTAGGTGGCATTCAAAAAGAACACGGTTCTGGTTCTGTCGGCTTTATTTCTTCTTCAAAAATTACAAACGAAGAAAACTACTTAATTCAAAAAATGGCACGTCAATTATTCGAAACAAACGACGTTGATAACTGCTCACGCTATTGTCAATCTCCAGCTACAGATGGCCTACTACGCACAGTTGGTATAGGTGGCGACGCTGGAACGATCAAAGATATCGCAAAAGCTGGCCTTGTTATTATTGTTGGGGCAAACCCTGCAGAAGGTCACCCTGTTTTAGCTACTCGTGTAAAACGTGCCCATAAGTTACACGGTCAAAAATTAATTGTTTCCGACATTCGTAAACATGAAATGGCTGAGCGTTCTGATATTTTCATGCGCCCAAAACAAGGAACAGACCAAGTATGGTTAATGGCCGTTACAAAATATATGATCGATCAAGGTTGGCATGATGAAGCCTTCATTAAAGAGAACGTGCACTTCTTTGATGATTTTAAAGATGTACTTGAAACATACACACTAGAATATGCAGAAAAAGAAACGGGCATTTCAAAAGAAACGTTGATAAATGTTGCTGAAATGATTCGTGATGCTGACGGTACATGTGTACTTTGGGGTATGGGTGTTACACAAAATACAGGTGGCTCATATACATCAGCTGCAATTTCTAACCTACTTCTAGCTACTGGTAACTATCGTCGTCCAGGTGCAGGTGCCTACCCTCTTCGTGGTCACAACAATGTTCAAGGTGCTTGTGATATGGGTACACTACCAAACCTATTACCAGGTAATCAAAAAGTAATAGACGACGAAGCACGTAAGAAATTTGAAGAAGCATATGGTGTGAAAATCAAACCTGAACCAGGTCGTACGAATATGGCAATGTTAGATGCTATCATGGAAGGTAAAATGAAAGCAATGTATTTAGTTGGGGAAGATATGGCACTTGTAGATTGCGATGCTAACCATGTAGATAAAGTACTTTCACAATTAGACTTCTTTGTTGTACAAGATTGCTTCCTTTCACGTACAGCACAATATGCGGATGTTATTTTACCAGCAGCACCTTCTCTTGAAAAAGAAGGTACTTTCACGAATACAGAGCGTCGTGTGCAACGACTATATCAAGTATTACCAACACTTGGTGAATCAAAAGCCGATTGGGAAATCCTACAAACAGTTGCCCGCCGCTTAGGTGCTGACTGGAATTACAGTCACCCAAGTGAAATCTTTGCTGAAATGGCTAGTCTTGCTCCATTCTTCTCGCAAGCGAACTATGATGTATTAGAAGATTGGGGTAGCTTCTGTTGGGGTAGCCATGATGGTAAAGACACACCTTTACTATATGAGGATGGCTTTAACTTCCCTGACAAAAAAGCTCGTTTTGCTTTAAATGATTGGATCAGACCGGTTGAATATGAAGCACAATATGATTGCCATATTAACAACGGTCGTATGCTTGAACACTTCCATGAAGGTAATATGACAAATAAATCAAAAGGTATTCAATCGAAAGTACCTGAAATTTTTGTTGAAGTATCACCAGAACTAGCAAAAGAACGCGGCATTGAAGATGGAGCTCTTCTTCGTTTAGTGTCTCCTCAAGGCGCATTAAAATTAAATGCCCTAGTAACAGATCGCGTACAAGGAAATGAACTTTTCTTACCTATGAACTCTGTTAGCAAAGATTCAGCGATTAATTTCTTAACGGGCCCAGCTGGAGACATCAATACATCCACACCAGCGTACAAACAAACAAAAGTACGCGTAGAAGTATTGAAACAAAAAGGAAAATCGCCACTTCCTAGAACAAACCCGCGTTATAAAAAACGTCATCCACAAAATGGTGTTGAGGTAGAACGCAAATGGAATCGTCCTGGCTACGTTCACTTAACAACTAACGAAAGGGAGTGAGTTCATGGCAGCACCAATTACAACAATTCAAAAAGCGCAAAAAACAGAAGAACAATTAAAGGAAGAAAAGTTAGGGAATTTAAAGCAACTTCTTTCTGAGAATGAAGAAATGGTTAACCAGGTCTTTACGATCATGGCAGAACTAAATGATATTGGAGCACTAGAAGCAGCTACGAAACTACTTGAAGCAAAAGAGGATGTTGCCCATATTGCACTTGGTCAATTAACTCGTAAGCCTGTTACGAATATCATCAACAACTTAATGGGTGTTGCGGGAGCATTAACCGAACTGAACCCAGAAACAACAACAAAGCTGATTGAAGGCTTAAATACTGGCTTAGATGAAGCGAACAAAGCCGTTGAATCTGATGAAAAAGTTAGTGCCTTTAAGCTGTTCAAAATGCTAAACGATCCTGATGTTAATCGTGCTGTGAATTTTGGCGCTCACTTCTTAAAAGGGCTAGGCAAAGGCCTAAAATAGGAGGATGGTTATATGCTAACGAACGAGCACATTTTAAAAACTTTACAGAAAGTTGATGACCCAGAACTTCATAAAAGCATCGTTGACTTGAATATGGTACGCAATATTCAAGTCAATGGTACGCATATCTCACTTGATATTATCTTGACTATTCAAGGTTGTCCTTTGAAAGCCAAAATCCAACAAGATGTTGAAGAAGCGTTGAAAGCAATCGGCGCATCAAATGTCTCCATTACATTTGGTTCTATGACAGATGACGAACGTCGTAGTTTAACAGCTTCTTTAAAATCAGAAAAAGTTACGGATAAAGGTATGCCTAAAATGCTTCTACCCGATTCTGGTGTCAAATTTATCGCAGTTACTAGTGGTAAAGGTGGCGTCGGTAAGTCTACCGTGACGATTAACTTAGCAGTAGCTCTTGCCCGACTTGGCAAACGTGTAGGTATTTTAGACGCCGACATATATGGATTCAGTATTCCTGCCATGATGAAGATTGATCAAAAGCCAACAATGATTGACCAAACAGCTATTCCAGTCATAAGTCACGGTGTAAAAATCATGTCGATGGGCTTTTTCACAAACGAAAACCAACCTGTCATGTGGCGTGGTCCAATGCTCAACAAATGGATTCGTAATTTCCTTGTCAATACACATTGGGATGAACTAGATTATCTCCTCATAGATTTACCACCTGGTACAGGAGATGTAGCCATTGATATGGCGGCAATGATTCCACAGGCACAAGAAATTATTGTCACAACACCGCACCTTGCAGCTTCCCATGTTGCTTCTCGTGCAGGTTTGATGGCTCAACATACGAACCACTCAATTCTTGGTGTTGTTGAAAACATGGCTTACTTTGAAAATGCAAATGGTGAAAAGAACTATCTATTCGGTCAAGGTGGCGCCGAAAAATTGGCAGATGAGCTTCAAACAAGTATCATCGCTCAAGTTCCATTTGCGCAACCTGAGGAAAATACAGGTTCTTCCGTTTACGACGAAGATTCTATTATTGGTGAAGTATTTACCCACCTTGCAGAAGATTTGATGCATCAATAAAAATGCAGGCTAAAGCAAGAAAACCCTTGACTCGTTCTTATACGAGACAAGGGTTTTTTCATGGAGCCATGTTCAAATTTGAAACACTCCCCTACTATTTAGTTCAATAGCCTGCCTTCTTTAAAACCTGCATAAAATAAAAACGGTACGTATTTTTAACGAAAGAATCTAAAGGCAGCCCAACATTTAATTGATACTTCGTAAAAATAAAATAAAAACGCTTATCCCATTTTAACCGTAATAATTCCCCAGCATCTTCACCGTATTTCTCCGTAAATTCCTCAATTAAAGGTTCAATCATATAGTAGCAATAGTCTTTTAAGTTTGCGAGAGCCTCTATATCTTTCTCCTTTTGAAAACGTGTAATCCAATCTACTAATTGTTCATTCATTTTAAAATCCATCTCTCTATAATTTTGAGTTTCTTCCTATTAAATTATAACTCTTTTTGTAAGTTTTCGCTTCTCTCATTTCTTAGACATTTGGATTGATAAAATCAATAACTAAATTTGAAAAGAGGCTGGGACATAACTCGTTTATTTTGAAAAATAGCGAAAAGAGATAATAACTTTTCCGCTTCATCAAATTGAATTTCCCCATCTAAAATCAAAAAAATGTTAGACCGATTATATCGGTCTAACATTTTTCTTTTTGTCCCAGCTTCTTTTTATGAGGACTCTTCTTTTTATTTAATTTCTTTCCATAAAGACAATGCGAATATCCAATTCGGATCTCCATACCCTTGATAGCTTTGAACAGCTTCATATTTTTTACCTTGGTGCTCTACTTTATCACCTTTTGTGTACGCTTTAATTGGGCTCCATTGCTCATAAGACGACCCTTGCTCTTTTGTAGTTACAGTGAAAATGGAACTTTTAATAGATTCATTTCCAGCTGCATCAACGGCAGTGACCGCATACTTATAAGTTGTATTTGATTGAAGATTCTTGTCCATAAAGGATGTAGTTTTCGATGTTCCAACTACAGTCATTTGTCCTACTGATGTCCCTCGGTAGATAACATAATGGTCAACCGCTACATTATCCTCTGATGCACTCCACATTAAGTCCACACTTGAGGATGTTACGCCCATCGTGTGCAGTGCAGTTGGTTGCGTTGGTGCTTCTGTATCTGGAACTGCAATCGTTGTCTCTACAGCTATAGACTCACTTTCTTTAGAAACATTTCCAGCTGCATCCACTGCCTTTACTGTATATGTATATTTTGTATTCGCTTTTAAATTTTTATCTGTGAATGTAGTTCCCGGTACATTTCCAACTACTTTACCATCACGGAAAACTTGATATTCTTTTACACCCACATTGTCCGTAGAAGGATTCCATTTTAGCTCAGCACTGTTAGAAGTAACTTTCGTTGCTTGTAATCCATTTGGTTGAGATGGAGCTTCCTTATCTACATCCACATTATTCACCAAATTAACATCAATTACATTATAGAAAGCATTTGCAGTATTCGATACATCCCAAACAGCTAAAATAACGTGGTAGCCACTACGATCAGTTGGTACGTTAATTGTATGAGTTAAATTAGTTGATGCTTCAGTACCGTTATGTTCAACAGTTCCAATTGGCTCAAGATCAGCACGGGTTAATGGCTTATTAGGATCCCATCCCTTTTTCGTAATATAATAGTGCCATTTACTTGTTAAATGCGACTGAGTGTACTTCCATTTAAAGGTATTTGATCCTCCTGTAATCGTATTCTTAAACCAGCGATTTACGGATTGTTGATCTAGGATGCCATCAAACTGACCTCCTGCAGATGCAATTTTACCATCAACTGGTCCACCTTGTGGAAATCCTTTTTTGGCCTCTAAGCTCTGTGGCTCATACATAACCCTTCCACAACTCAAGTTAAGCGCGCCATAACTTTGGCTACATAAGGCAGCACGGCTAGCTGGTTTTTCAACAAACCCATGTGCAGATGCATTTGGTGCCATTGCAATCCCCATGATTCCCGCTGCTAATAATGCAGCACTTATCCCCTTTTTACTCTTACTTAATTTCGTGAATTTAATGTTCATATAACTAGTCTCCTTATTTTGAAATTGTGTTTCTATTGGTATAATAGCTACGAATTTACTAATAAGCAAACTATGAATAAACATGATAAAAGGTGTATTAAGTGAGTATGTTTTTCCTCAAACTATATAGATAAATAGCGCTAAATGTAATAAATATCTTATAATTTTGTTATATTTCATTCAAAAGTGCTATAAATTTCAACAAAACGTTCATAAAGTGTTCAAGTTAAATTTGTCATTTTTACGATTTCAACAAAGAAATAAAGACTAAAAAAACAGCTCATGCTTCCTAGGCATGAGCTATTTTCACATTAGACTGCTGGATCATAACTTTCGAAGTACTTTCAATTCCATACCAACTCTTTTGCTTCTTTATTATCTATCTGAAATATATAAAAACTATTATTAATGAGATCAGAGGAAAACTTCGAAATTGTTTTAAAGCCACCTGGTGTCAATGATTACGAAATATCTACTAATAGTTAAAAATGAATACTAGACCCTTATTCTAATTTGCGAGCCCTTTATTATATTCAAGCCATTTTTCCATTTCTCTCTCCACAGCTCGATTTTGCCATTCAAACCAAATACCAGAACATTCACTGCAATGACTGTCTACCCCGCTTTTATTATGCATATCTTTACGTGTAAATACAGTTTTTTTACGACAGCTGTAGCAGTAAACTTCTTTCTCTTTATCAAATTCCATACCTATCAACTCCAACATTTTACACGTATTTATTTCCTTTTTTCATATAAATTATTCTAATTTTATAAAAGAATCATTACGGAGAGAGAATGGCATTATGTATTAACAGATATGGTTAACTGGAAAGAACCGAATTTTTTTGATTACTCTATGATTGTTATTTACTCACTCTGTTTCTTATTAGCGATAGTTAACATTGTTCTGTATTTTACGAAAAGGAGAGGATAAATTTGACGGATCAGAAGACTTCGGAAGCGCAGAAACGTGCTACACAAGCGTATCGGGAGAAAAATAGAGAAAAGACACGTAAGCAATCAGCTAAAAGTTCAGCAAAGTCTTATATTAATAAATATAGTGATTTAGACGATCTAGTTGAACTAAAGCAGCTTATAGCAGCTCGAGAAAAGGAATTACAAGGTGAATAAACACAAAATAGCCCAGGCTCAAAATTAATTGAGTACCTGGGCTTTTTTTGAAGTTGAAGTTTAGGTTTAGGAAAAATATGAAATCTTACATTAATAAAAAACACAACAACCTAAACAAATTCTGAACAAAAAACCACTCTACTAATGAGTGGTTTTCTTCATTAAAAATTAAAGTTTTACGATGTTTGCAGCTTGTGGTCCACGTTGGCCATCTTCTACTGAGAATTCAACTTTTTGACCTTCTTCAAGTGATTTGAATCCGTCACCTTGGATAGCTGAGAAGTGTGCGAATACATCTTTCCCGCCTTCCATTTCGATGAAACCAAAACCTTTGTCTGCGTTAAACCATTTCACTGTACCTTGTGCCATTTATAATGACCTCCATTAATTGTATTAAATAAAATCATACTACTACAAAAGAAAAAAATTCACATATTACAAAAAGTATCTAACAAAACACGATTACTCTTTGTAATATGTGAATTCATTGTTCCCTTGCAAACGATTTTATTACATCAACTATATGTTAAAAAATCATATTTGTCTAGTGTAAAAGCGAACTCATTAACTATAAACTAAGCTAAATGACCGCCAACAAGGTTTTCACGTTTAAGCGCTGTTCCAGCATCTGTGAACGATACTGCTCTTGATGCAAGTCCAAATTTTGCCCTAATTGCATCCATCGTATGACCAAGAATCTGTCGTTTGTCCTTACGATCATCAAATAAATCTAGTTGGATATTTCGCTCCGTTTCAAGTTTGGTCAACCTAACAGATAATTGGTGTGCTGGCTCCCCCTTCAAAATATTTATCTAACAGCTCAGTACATACCTTATATAGATCCATTGTTTCATTAATTGGAATTTCTTCCGTTTTAGAACAATAAAATCTTTTAGTCATTGCTCTATCACTGTACCTTGTAAAACAAAAAAACTGAAATGAATCACCAAAAATCTTAATGATCTTTATCCGCCTTTTTGAGACGACACCTGATTTCGATACATACATCATGTTTACTAATTGGTTACGTTTCATAGCTTTTATTAATTGTTCCTTCATCATTCCACACTCCTCTGGATAAGAACGTTTGTTTGTAACTGCATTAGAACAGATATTTGTATTTTGACAAGAAAAAGTTTTTGGAAATGACGGATTGTAAGATTAAGTGCAACACCCAGAAGTCAATATAAAGGAAGCCCATAACGACCTCGTGTAGAATGTAGTTACCACACCAACATTCAAACGGAGGAATCGTTATGAGCTATACCCATCTTACCATATCAGAACGTGTAAAAATAGAAACATACCTGGAACTTGATTATTCGATTCGTAAAATAGCGAAACTCTTAAATCGTCAACCTTCTACGATTTCCAGAGAAATAAAACGCCACGCCGGTAGGACGGCTGACGAAGCGCAAGTACGTTACCACCAAAATAAATCCAACTGTGGTGCCAAGTCAAAATGTACGCCAGAAGTAAAAGAAGCTGTTCAAGAAAAGTTGCGGGATACTTGGTCGCCTGAACAAATTGTCGGCCGCTTGTATCAAGGACAACTGAGTTTTAAAACCATCTATCGCTGGATTTACGATGGTCTTTTAGAAGTGCCTATAACCGTTCTCCGTCAAAAAGGAAAGCGCCAAAAACCCCGCGAAACAAGGGGAAGATTTAACATTGGCACACCAATTTCTAAACGCCCAAAAGAAGTACGTAAACGTGAAACCTTTGGACATTGGGAGTTAGATACAGTTGTATCTGGACGTGGGAAAGCAAAAGGTTCTGTAGCAACATTTATTGAGCGAATGACACGGTGGTATGTTGGCTTTTTGATACCAGATCGCTCAGCTCAATCAATGGAAAAAGCAGTACGTCTTCTTCATACTAAATTACCAAAAGGTACTATAAAAACAGCCACAACAGACAGAGGTAAAGAATTTAGCTGCTATAAAGTGTTAGAAAAAGACTTGAAAATTGATGTTTATTTTGCGGACGCCTATTCTTCTTGGCAACGTGGAAGTAACGAAAATGGGAATGGATTACTTCGAGAATTCTTCCCTAAGCAAACAAATTTCGAAGAAGTATCACCAGAAGAACTAACAGAATCATTAAACTATATCAACAACCGACCAAGAAAATGTCTTGGTTGGAAAACTGCAAACGAGGCTTTTAATGAGCAATTGTTGCACTTAATTTGACAAATCATCATATACAAAAAAAGATAATGCATATATTCCTTCCTCATTCCAATTTTCAATAATCGATTTTACCTTTTTGTACAAATATTCCGTTAAATTTAACATAGTAATCCTCCTACAAAAGTAGTTAATATATAATCCTTAGTAGTTTTCCATTCGGATAAAGTATTTTTCATAAATATCTATTGCTTCAATCTGTGGATTATTTAAATTAAATTTCAACTCACCCTCACGCTCTTCATCTTCTTCACCCAACCAACAAATATAAACTTCACAATAATCACCTTGTGGAAGCAACTCTTTTAGTAAGTGACATAAATAGAGAAAAGTCTTTTTGGATTTTTCATAGTTATGTGGTGAATGAATCTTTTGATATTCATTCATTTGCCAAATATGGTTACCTTTCTCACAAACTTCATAAATATAAGGCGTAGTAAAATGCTTCTGTTTAACTACATCACGATCTTCTTCATCCGAGAAAACATAATTAATTTCAACTTCATCCCCCGTATAATACTCATTAAGTTTTACTGAAAAATTTAAACCAATATAGGTTACTATACTCATTTTCACATACTCCTTGTTTTAGAGTGACTTTTATTTAACTCCTCATTGTTTAAGTCCTTCTTCAAGTACACTGCTTCGTTAGTAAAAAAACGTCCTCACTTGTTGGAGAAACGCCACCGTTCCAATTTCATTCCATAGAATACTTTACCTATCAAATCTTAACAATGTATTGCCTTATTTTATATATGTAATTTTTTCCTCTTTCAACTTAACTGCACCGTTAGTGGAATAGAAACAATCTTTTAGAAAACAGCCATTTTTTTGTTTTGCCTGTAAATCTGTGATATCGCAAACATCTGTCATATACTTTAATTGTTCTCCATTTTGGCAGGTGTAGCTTCCGGGTTATCACTTATAAATTCTTTTTGTGTTCTCCTAAGTGATACCACACCGAACTTATAACTTGTGCCTAGAAGTTCTAGAAAACTGAATGTCGGAAATTAATTTACGAGCCTTTGGTTATATTCAATCCACTTTTCCATTTCTCGCTCCACTGCTTCTAAATTACAAACTTTTTCATTAAGAATGATGAATGGCATTCAAGAATAGTGGTTTAATGAGACTACTGCTAACTTAACCTTTTAGCGGCTTAGTGCAATAACAGACTAGAAGCGTATTCGTGATACTTTTTCTTGTGTAGAAAATGTGTAGAAACTTTTCATTTTCTATCCTTTTCTAACGAATTCTCAAAAAAAGGAAAAGCGCCTCAAACCCTTGATAATAAAGGATTTGAAGCGCTTTTCAGTTGGTTCAAACTTAATCTATCTGAACCTTTAGACGTCCCAGGAGGGATTCGAACCCCCGACCGACGGCTTAGAAGGCCGTTGCTCTATCCTGCTGAGCTACTGAGACATGATGTTATTTTATGTAGTCCATATCAAGGACAATATTTATTATATGTTCTTTTTACGATAAAGTCAACATTAATTTTACTATGAAGGCAAGGTTTGCCTCATAATAATATTATATGATTTCATATACCCCGTTATGCCCTCTCGCTACTCTTTTTTTCTAATAACTTTTCTTTGCTAAAATAATGAAAAGCAATAAAACTGGAGGAAGCTATTATGTTTAAAGATTTAGTTGTCGTCGTAACTGGCGGTGCACAAGGAATCGGCAAAGGCATTGTGCTTGCGTATGCACGAAATGGTGCCAAAGTTATTATTGCCGATGTAAATAAAGAATTAGGGCTGCAATTAGAAAAAGATTTACTTGCGCAAGGTTATTCTGTTCTATTTGTTCAAACAGATGTTACAAAAGAACAGGACATCGTTTCTTTATTGCAAAAAGTAGTTGATCATTTTGGTACTATCCATATTTTAATTAATAATGCGGGTAAATTTCAACATAAATCTCTTTATGACATAAAATTGGACGAATGGAATGGAATGATATGATTCAAACAAATTTAACTTCTTTCAGCGGGTGTCCGAACACCAATGAAAAAAAGCAAACCAGATTCACTAAGCTTTTTTGAATCCGGTTTCCACTTTTGGTGAAAAAATTCTAGCTTTTTTACTCTTTGAATAATGGGCAATGGGTTGAATGCCCTGTATAGATTCCTTCACAAATGGAGCTAGTGTATTGCTTTCAATGTTAATATGGACTCGTTGTAGCTGCCATGGCATATGATCTATATCTATGCGAAATAGAGAGCTCTTCCATTTTGACCAAGAGTGATAACGTTCCACTAACCATTTATCAAAGGTAGAACTACTTATTTCACTAGCAATCGGTTGAAATGAAATTTTCAACCTTTCATCCGGTGCACCGTGATATAAACTTGTAAACGAAAAATGGTTCTCTTTTTGTTTTATAGATATTTTTGAATGGCGATATGATAAACCGCCCTTTGTAGCTAGTTGAACAATAAAATGATTCGTAACATCTAAGTTAAAGAAATAGATACCTTTCATGCCGTTATATGTAACATATGTCCGGACATTAAGCTGCAAATGGGAACCTACTCCTGGGAATGGTGGTAGAAATCTTAGTCGTTGTCCATTTACTTTAAAAAGGACAGCACTAAGCCAAGCGTTATTTTCATAGAGATCCAGTTGCAACTCTTGCGGAATGTACTGCTCTAAATCCTTAGGTGGTACTGGCCAGTGTAAGAACAACACATCTTGCCAAATCTGCGTCAAAACCCATGATTTACTCCACATAAAATAACTCCTTTCTGTAGTTAAATTCTTTCCTACAAAGGAGTTATTCAAACGAACATGACTATTTTTGTTCTGAATCCAACGTTTCATTTTCAACATATCGATAATATAAATTGCGCAGTTCGGATTCTTTATAATTGCCTAAATGACTTTTAAATTGTGGATGCACCAAAATACCATGATCTCGAAGTTGCTTCACAAACCACCCTTTTGAATACTTATGCACTGTACACATTCTCCTTCACTAATACTCTTACATAGCGTATGCTCAGGATTTTATGTAGTGACAATTTTTCCAAAAAATAAAAAACGAAGAAATTATCCTTCGTTTCATACTGTTGAAAACCAAAATGGGCCAAGGTAATTTTGGTGAATGTTATGCTCTTTAAATAAGGGTGATTTCCGTTTCAGGCTACTCGCTTTCGTACATAAGATACATACTATGTGAATTAGTTGATTGGAGTGGAGACTGGGCGACTCCTTGGGAATTAGCAAATTGAGGAACGAAGGCTAAAACCATCACCGTCCTGTGATAACGCCTTCGTGACCAACATCGTGTTGGCCCAAGCGGCTCATCGGACGCCCCCAGGAAGCTTTGCTCTGTGCGAAAGCGTAGCGACAGCAACAACAAAGCGCCCAGTCGGAACGGAAATCAACCCTTCACTTTGCCGAAGAGCCATATTTTATTTAATATAACTTTATTCCCTCGGTTTTCAACTTATGTGCCACAAAACGTTCGATATGGTTGGTTAGATGGTGTTGGTAATGTTGCATATTCCTGCTGCTCCTTACAATGCGCAAAAGGTTGAGCAAGAGCTTCTAGTAATCGCTCCATTACACTATAGTCTTCCCGTTCAACAGCAGCCTCTAATGCTTCTTCCACACGGTGATTTCGTGGAATTACTGCTGGATTATGATCGCGCATTAATTGTTGAGACATGTCTTTTGTTTCTTGCTGTCTTTCTAGTCTTGCAAGCCAATTCTTATGCCATTCTTTAAATTCATTTGTACTAAATAACGTCGAGTCATCAAATTTATTAAAGGTTAATGCGATAAAAATATTCGTGTAGTCTGCTTGATGTTGCTGCATTAACTTTAGAAGCTCTTCAATGAGTGCCATGTCCTGATCTTCTTCGTTGAACATCCCAAGCTTTGCTCGCATACCTGCTATCCAGTTTGCATAATACAACTGAGGATACTGCTTTAGAGCCTCTTGAGCTAAATGTATAGCATCTTCCTCATTTTCGTGGATTAACGGTATTAATGATTCGGCAAATCGTGTTAAATTCCATCCTCCGATATTAGGCTGGTTACCATATGCATAACGTCCTTGTCGATCAATAGAGCTAAATACTGTCCCTGAATCATAAGTATCCATGAAAGCGCAAGGACCATAATCAATCGTCTCCCCACTAATGGTCATATTATCTGTGTTCATGACCCCATGAATAAAACCAACTAGCTGCCATTTTGCAATAAGAGATGCTTGTTTCTTTATAACTTCCTCTAGTAGGGTTATATAACGGTTTTGAGCTTTATCAACATTGGGAAAGTGCCGTTCTAAAGCATAATCTGCCAATGCTTTTAGCTCCTCCTCCGTTCCAAAGTTCGCTGCATATTGGAAGGTTCCAACACGCAAATGACTGCTTGCAATACGTGTTAAAACTGCGCCCGGAAGCTCTGTTTCACGGACGATCGTTTCGCCTGTAGTCACGACAGCTAAGCTTCGAGTAGTTGGAATGCCAAGTGCATACATGGCTTCACTCATAATATATTCACGTAGCATTGGACCAAGTGCAGCCCTGCCATCTCCGCCACGTGAATAAGGCGTTCTTCCTGAGCCTTTTAGTGCGATATCAAAGCGTTCATGAGCTGGCGTTAGTTGTTCACCTAATAACAGTGCTCTTCCGTCTCCTAGCATGTTAAAGTGACCAAATTGATGCCCTGCATAAGCTTGTGCAATGGGTGAGCCTCCGGTCGGGTTGTTGTTACCCGTAAAAATCGCTACCGCTTCTTCACTTTTCAGAGCATTGCTGTTTAATCCAAGTGAATTGGCAACTGATTCATTTAACATGATTAACTTTGGTGAACGAACTGGATTTAAATTGATTGATGAATAAAAAATGCTTGGTAGGCGGGTATAGCTATTATCAAAATTCCATCCTATTGTATTTTCCATGTTTTCTCCTTTGTTCGTTTATATTTATTTTTTCTATTTCATCATAAACAATTCATAGCCATTTTTACCATTTGCATTGGGATAAAACAAAAAACGCTTAGAGTTTCTAAAACTTAAGCGTTTTTGTTTCATCATTTTCGCATAAACTTGTGGGTGAAAATACAGCTATTATCATCCGTAAAGAACTTTACTTCAAAACACGTGTCTTCAACCTCTACAAGGGCAAAGCTTTTTTCTTTACGATCTCGTGGTTTCAATAAGCTCCCAGGATTTAAAAATAACACATCATCAATCATTTCCGCCCCAAGAATATGAGAGTGACCAAAGCACGCAATTTGCGCGTTTACTTCTTTGGCACGATAGGATAATGACAAGATTGACGTTTTAACATTGAATAAATGGCCATGTGTGACAAAGACTGTGACGTCCTCTAAATCGAATACTACCTCATCAGGGTAGGCTTTATCGATGTCACAATTTCCTCGTACTTTCTTCGTGCCCTCCAATGCTTTATGGGCGAAAGGAAGCTCACTATCTCCACAATGAATGACAGCATCAACCTTTGGGTAAAAGCCTCGAACTTTTTCAATTACATTACTATCGCCATGTGTATCACTCATGACCAGTATTTGCATGGATATCACCTCTTATTTTATAAGATTAGGTAATTGGTCCTTCAACTTACGAATCGCATTCCCGCGATGGGAAATTGCTCCTTTTTCATCGGCTGTTAGCTCTGCCATCATACGGTTTAAGCTTGGGACAAAGAAGACTGGATCATAACCAAATCCGTTTGTACCACGTTTTTCGTGTGCAATAACACCTTCACAAGTACCAAAGACAGTTGTCGTTTCAAAATCAGGCCCTGCAATAGCAATGCAACAGCAGAAGCGTGCTGTACGCTTTTCAGCCTCGACATTTTTTAAGTTTTCTAGTAGTTTAACCATGTTGGCTTCATCATCATGATCACCAGCATAACGTGCAGAATACACACCTGGTTCACCATTTAATGCATCCACAGCTAAGCCACTATCATCGGCAATAACAATTGTACCAAGCTCTTTTGCTAATGCTTCTGCCTTTAAGATTGCATTTTCCTCAAAGGTAGTGCCTGTTTCTTCTATTTCCATATCCGGGGCAACATCAAACATCGTTACAACTTCATAGCCAAGTGGTCCAAATAACGCTTCGAAATCTTTTGCTTTTCCTTTATTTTTTGTCGCAATTACTACTTGTTTCATGTTATTCATTTCCTCCCACTTTGTTAGCCAATTCACCTAGTGTCTCTTTTTGAAGTGCAATCAATTGTTGAATGCCCTTTTCACCTAACTCCAGTAGTTCATTTAACTCTTCACGAGAAAAGGTTGCTTCTTCACCTGTACCTTGAAGCTCAACAAATCGTCCTGCTCCTGTCATGACGATATTCATATCTACAGCAGCAGCGACATCTTCAACGTAGTTTAAGTCTAAAATGGCCCCGTGATCCTCTACAATACCAACACTTGTTGCAGCTAAATAGTCTGTCACTGGGAATTTTTTAAATGGTTTTTCTTCAGCAAACTTAGCAATTGCCTGTGTCATCGCTACAAATGCTCCTGTTATTGAAGCTGTACGTGTCCCTCCGTCTGCTTGAATCACGTCGCAGTCAATCCATACAGTACGTTCGCCAAGTGCTTCTAAATCCACGATTGCACGTAATGCACGACCAATTAATCGTTGGATTTCCATTGTGCGGCCATTGACTTTACCACGAGATGATTCGCGTGCTGTACGCTGTGCTGTTGCACGAGGTAGCATCGAGTATTCTGCAGTAATCCATCCTTTGCCTTGTCCACGTAAAAAACCAGGAACCTTATCCTCAATCGTTGCTGTACAAATCACTTTCGTATTTCCTACTTGAATTAATACTGAGCCTTCTGGGTGCAATAGATACTCACTATCTATTTTCACAGGACGCAGTGCATCTACATTTCTACCATCATATCTTGTCATATTTTTCGTTCCTCCTAAAAACTTTCGCGCACTCATCTTAACATAATTTTGACCTTCAAAAAAGTACTCAGTCCCTATGTACAATGCTAAAAACGTCAAAAATCAGCCTAGCCCATAGCTAAGCTGATTTTTTATTTTAATGTCATACGTTTTATATGGAGTGTACCTTGCTCAAGCCAACTTTCGGAAATCGAACGGAAAATTGGAACAGAACCAGTTGCATAAAATTTATGAGCAGGCACAGCGTCTGGTTCAGCCAAAGTGCCATTATAAGCAAGCATTTCCTGAACATCCTTTGCTGTTTCCTCTGCGGAAGATAGCACAAAAACTTCTTCTCCTACAATAGCTTCAATTTGTTTTTGCAAAATTGGATAATGCGTACACCCTAGTATGACCGTATCAAATTGTTCATTTTTCAGCGGCTTTAAGCCTTCCGCAATTAATTTATTTGCAAATTCACCTTTATATTCGCCACTTTCTACAAGTGGTACGAATGTTGGACAAGCAAGTGGAATTATATGAGTTGACGTATTCAGTGATAATAAGGCTTCCTCATACGCTCCACTTTTAATTGTTCCTTCAGTTGCAAGCACAACGACTTCATGTCGCTTCGTTTTCTTTACAGCTGCACGTGCGCCAGCATTAATAACGCCTAGTACCGGAAAAGGCATATTTCTTTGTAAACTTTCGAGTGCTACTGCAGTCGCTGTATTACATGCAATGACGAGCATTTTGATATTCATTTTTTCTAGTGCTTTTGCCATTTGCCAAGTAAAATTCCGCACTTCTTGTCGAGTTCTTGGACCATACGGACATCTTGCTGTATCACCAATATAATAGATCGTTTCGTTTGGTAATAGCTTCATTATTTCTTTTGCTACGGTTAAACCGCCTACTCCTGAGTCAATAACGCCTATCGGGGCATTCATACTTTCCGCCTCAATCCTGTTTCATGTGTACATGTAGTTTTTCTAAATAGCTTGATAATTGCGCGACTTCTTGTTCGTTAAAACCAACAAGTTTCTCTTGCAAATATTGCTGTCTTTTTTCAATAACCTCTTGAATAATACGTTCGCCCTTTTCGAGAAGATGAACAACAACGACACGACGATCATTTTCGTCACGTACGCGCTTAACTAATTCATTTTTCTCCATTCGGTCCACTAAATCTGTTGTTGTACTAAAAGCTAAGTATAATCGATTTGACAGGTCGCCAATTGTTATATCTCCAAGCTCTTCTAACCACTGTAATGCAACAAATTGTGGCGGCGTAATCGCATATTGTGAAACAATCTCTCTTCCTTTTTGCTTCACAATCGCCGCTATATAGCGTAATTCCTTTTCAACCGTTGCAACGGTTTCAGGTGAGTGTTTTGTTACTTCATCCGACATATAACTATTTCACTCCTAAAAATGCGTTGAATAGTTCTATTTTGTCGTTTTTTTTCTGAAATAGCAAGTGTCCATTTAGTCTAATTTAAATTCTTCTAAGCGTAACAGCTCAATTAACGCCTGAGATCGATTCGTTACACCTAACTTTTGAATTGTATTGGAAATGTGATTTCGCACTGTTTTTTCACTAATACCAAGTTGCTCTGCAATATCCCTCGTTGTTTTTTCAGCTAATAAAAGCGCAAATATTTCACGTTCTCGGTTAGTTAAAAGAGAACGATGATGAGAGCCATTCATTTTCAGTTACACCCTCCTCCCCCGCACGTATTGTAACTTATGTTAAGGAATGAGGAGCGGTGACGGCTATTTTCATGAATATCTCGTGTTTCCTAAAAAAAATCGGAAATTGCTTCCATATATCAATAAATTTTATGTAGAAGTGGCTCATCACCAAAACGCATGGTTGATTTTCATTTCGACTGGGCGCTTTCCTGGGGGCGTCCAGTCGGAACGGAAATCAACATATTTATGAGATACGTTTTAAACAAATGTCATCCACAACTTTTTGTGATGAGTTGAAAAAAATCACTCTCACTATTTCTTTCTATGGACAATTAACTTTCGTAATCCGTTTCCAATATTATATGAATGCCAATCTTGCTAACTGAACTTTTTCTTCTTCAGATAAAGGTACACTCTTTCCAGTTTGAGGGTCCATTTGCACTACCGTCCCACGCCCCGTAAAGCAAACCTCATCATGCTGATTTTTCGCTAAGTAATGAATATCCATCGATGAGTTCCCTACTGTCGCTATCTTCGTATAAATTCTTAGCACATCATCAAAGAAAACTTGCTTTACGTAATCACACTGTAAGTCAGCTACAATTGGAATCGCTTCTACATTTCCATCAATTGCTGATGGCATGAGAACACCTAAATGACGGAAATAATCAATTCGTGCCTGTTCAAAATATGTAAAGCTAACAGTATTGTTCATATGACCGTACATATCCGTTTCTGAAAAACGTACACGAACCTCAATAAAAAATGCAAAATCCTTTGTCCATTCCTGAAAATCTCCGATATAATTTGCTTTCATATTAGCCATCCCCCTAATTTTCATTGCTTATTCCCGAAACAACAGATGGAATTAGCAAGTCATAAATGAATATATATTCATTATAAAAGAAAACACACTATTATCATAGAAGATTCAGATTTTTGAGCTAATTAATTTCAAATTTTCTTGTTCTTCGTATTCTATTTTTTGCATAATACTATGCTGTATAGAAGTCATCATAGTTAGTTTATTAATCTTTCTTGAAAATGTCCCTATTCAGAACTCTCACTACTACGAAACTTTAATCAGTAAAGAGCTTCTTCATCCCCACTGCGTATAAATCTTCATCCATCTTACATTTACAAGCGATTAATCTACAAAATTATTTACTATTACACATAGAAAAAAACTCCCTCACACATTGAGTGTAAGGGAGTTTGGGAGTAAAGCTTGTATTATTAGTCAACGTAGTGGTCAGAACCGAAGAAGTTACGGAACATTTGCACTGAAGTTGCACGGTTTAATGATGCGATAGATGTTGTTAAAGGAATACCTTTTGGACAAGCAGCTACACAGTTTTGTGAGTTACCGCAGTTTGCAAGGCCTCCATCACCCATGATTGCATTTAAACGTTGGTCTTTAATCATTGCACCAGTTGGGTGAGTGTTGAATAGACGTACTTGTGATAATGGTGCTGGTCCGATGAATGAAGCTTTTTCAGACACGTTTGGACATGCTTCCATACATACACCACAAGTCATACATTTAGATAATTCATAAGCCCATTGACGTTTACCTTCTGGCATACGTGGACCTTCACCTAAATCATAAGTACCATCGATTGGAACCCACGCTTTAACTTTTTTAAGTGCATTGAACATACGTTCACGGTCAACTTGTAAGTCACGAATAACTGGGAAAGTTTTCATAGGCTCAAGTTTAATTGGCTCAGTCAATTGGTCAACAAGAGTTGAACATGATTGACGTGGGCGGCCATTGATAACCATTGAACATGCACCACAAACTTCTTCAAGACAGTTCATATCCCATGCTACTGGAGTAGTGTTTTCACCATTTTCAGTAACAGGATTTTTTTGAATTTCCATTAAAATAGAAATTACGTTCATACCATGACGGTAAGGCACTTGGAATTTTTGCCAGTAGCCATTGCCGCCTTTTGTATCTTGACGTAAAATTTCCACTTTGACCATTCTTCCAGTATTAGCTGCGATATTCATAATTCTTAGTCTCCTTTCGCAGAGTAATCACGTTTACGTGGTGGAATTAATGAAACGTCGACTTCTTGGTACGTGATGATTGGATCACCAGTAGTTGGGTCAAACTTCGCAATTGTTGTTTTTAAGAAGTTCTCATCATCACGGTTCGGGAAATCTGGCTTATAGTGAGCACCGCGAGATTCGTTACGTAGTAATGCACCTTTTGTCATTACTTTTGCTAGGTAAATCATATTTTTCAACTGACGCGTAAAGTGAGCACCTTGGTTACTCCATTTTTGAGTATCGTTGACGTTAATGTTTTCCCAACGTTTTTGGAATTCATCAAGTTTATTCAATGTATCTTGAAGTTGGTCGTTGTAACGTACTACTGTCATAGTAGCTGTCATCATTTCACCAAGCTCTTTATGAAGCAAGTAAGCGTTTTCTGTGCCGTCCATTTTCATGACAGCATCCCACTTAGCTTGTTCTTCTTTAACGCGAGCATCGAATACTTCTTGAGGAAGATCTTCAGCATGCTTTTTAAGATGTTTAACATAATCTACTGCGTTTGGTCCAGCAACCATACCGCCATAGATAGCAGATAATAATGAGTTCGCACCAAGACGGTTTGCACCATGTTGAGAATAATCACATTCACCTGCTGCAAATAGACCAGGAATTTCAGTCATTTGGTTGTAGTCAACCCATAATCCACCCATTGAGTAGTGAACTGCTGGGAAGATTTTCATTGGTAATTTACGTGGGTCATCCCCTACGAATTTTTCGTAGATCTCGATGATACCACCTAGTTTAACGTCTAATTCATGTGGATCTTTATGAGAAAGATCTAGGTATACCATGTTTTCGCCGTTGATACCAAGTTTTTGGTTTACACAAACGTCGAAAATTTCACGTGTTGCAATATCACGTGGTACTAAGTTACCATATGCAGGATATTTTTCTTCTAGGAAGTACCAAGGTTTACCGTCTTTATAAGTCCAAATACGGCCACCTTCACCACGAGCTGACTCTGACATTAGACGGTTTTTGTCATCTCCAGGAATCGCTGTTGGGTGAATTTGGATGAACTCACCATTCGCGTATGAAGCACCTTGTTGGTAAACGATAGAAGCAGCAGAACCTGTATTAATAACAGAGTTTGTTGTTTTACCGAAGATAATACCAGGGCCACCAGTCGCCATAATAACAGCGTCTGCACGGAATGATTTGATTTCTTCTGTACGCATATCTTGCGCTACGATACCACGACAAACGCCGTCAGGATCGACTACTGCACCAAGGAATTCCCAGTGCTCATATTTGTTCACTAAACCAGCTACTTCGTGAGAGCGAACTTGCTCGTCTAGTGCGTATAGTAATTGCTGACCAGTTGTTGCACCAGAGAAGGCTGTACGATGCATTAAAGTACCACCGAAACGACGGAAGTCAAGAAGACCTTCTGGTGTACGGTTGAACATTACACCCATACGGTCCATTAAGTGAATAATACCAGGGGCTGCATCACACATACCCTTAACAGGTGGTTGGTTCGCTAAGAAGTCCCCACCATAAACTGTATCATCAAAGTGGATCCAAGGAGAATCCCCTTCACCTTTTGTATTTACCGCACCATTAATTCCGCCCTGCGCACATACAGAGTGTGAGCGTTTTACAGGAACTAATGAGAATAAATCAACTTCAGTACCAACTTCAGCTGCTTTAATCGTTGCCATCAGACCAGCTAGACCGCCGCCGACAACAATTATTTTGCTTTTCGCCATGATTATTTCTCACTCCTCTTAAAAAATTGCAATGATTGCATGTACTCTATAGTAGCTTCTATTAAATTAAACAAAAGCTAAAATAGCAGCCACACCAACTACACTTAGAATTACGAAAATAATGTTTGTTACATAAGTAGCAATCTTTTGAGACTGAGGAGATTGTACAATACCCCAGCTTACTAGGAATGCCCATAAACCGTTAGATAAGTGGAAAGTTGCTGATATAATACCAACGATGTAGAATCCAAGCATGAATGGATTAGAAACGATATCCGCCATCATGTCGTAATCAACTTCTGTACCAAGTGCTTTTTGAACACGAGTTTGGAAAATATGCCATGCAATGAAGATCACTAAGAATACACCAGTGAAACGTTGTAATGAGTACATCCAGTTACGGTATGTGCTGAAACGTCCTGTATTTGGTGTAGCAGTGAATGCAATGTAGACACCATAGAATGCGTGGAACATTAATGGAATATAAATGACAATCCATTCAACTAGGATAAGGAATGGAATCTTTTCCATTACTGCGGTAGCATCGTTGTAACTTTCTGCTCCGCCTGTTGCTGTAAAGTTAATGAACAGGTGCATCGTTAAAAACAGACCTACTGGAATGATACCAAGTAGAGAATGTAAGCGACGCCATAAAAACTCTCGATCTTTCGACAAGACTGTTACCCCCCTTAGTACTTAAAATATCACAACAAAAGAAGTCATCATTTTGTAACTGATACTTCATTGACTGTGTATTTCATCATGGTACAATATTATGACATGTTTATTGTACTCTCAAGAGCTACGAGCGTCAAGGCAACTAAGAGTTTTTCACAATCCTTATTAAAGAAATAATCTAGTACATGACGCATCGTTTTTTCTCGAAAAATCTATCTTTACTTTATCAGTGTCAAATTTTAAGAAAATTCTAAGAAAGAAGGATTTAAATGTTAAACACTTCATCACCTACAATCTCAGCATTTGGCTACGAGATAATTCGCGATTATATTTTATCTTCTATTCTTGGTAAACATGAAGCAGATGTACTTTACTGGGCAGGAAAAGATCTAGCTCGTAAGTTCCCATGTAAAAGTCAAGAAGAACTTATCGCATTTTTCGCAGATGCCTGTTGGGGTAATTTAGAGCTTGTCAAAGAAACGAAGGATGGGCGTATATTCCAGTTGACAAATGATCCAGAACTGATACAAATCGGTCTTCGTAGCTTTAGACTTGAAGCAGGATTTATAGCTGAACAAATCCAGCAAGCAAAAGGTTATTTAACAGAATGCTATGATGAAAAACGCGAAAAGCAACAGAACGTTATGTTTACAGTAAAATGGGACGTCAAAGAACGAATCATGTACACTGTTCCAACAGAATAAAACAAAATGGATTGTCACCCTAAATTTATGGATGACAATCCTTTTTTAGTGTTGGAAAACAAAATGGCCAAGGAAACCTTTGTGAATGTTGTGTCTCTTTAGATGAGGGTGGTTTCTGTTCCAGTCTACTCCAATCAACGATTGCGTAAAACTAACACTATTGCTACTCACCATAATCAAACAGAAAAGACTTATAACAGTGATGCGGTTGTACACCCATTGTTGCTGTCGCACAGACAAACTCCTTTGCTGACACTTCGCTTTCGACATAACTGAAGTTTTGTTTTATCGCTATAAATTGGATTGACATGCTATGTGAAATAGTTGATTGGAGTGGAAGCTGGGCGACTCCTTGGGGATTAGCGTAAGAGGAACGAAGGCTAAGAACATCACGTCCTGTGATAACGCCTTCGTGACCAACATCGTGTTGGCCCGAGACCCTGCAGCGAGCACATAGGGAACGAAGGCTAAGAGCATCACATCCTGTGATAACGCCTTCGTGACCAACATCGTGTTGGCCCAAGCGGCTCATCGGACGCCCCCAGGAAGCTCTGCGCGAAAGCGAAGCGTCAGCGACAAAGCGCCCAGCTGGAACGGAAATCAACCCCTCACTTTGCTGAGAGCCAGAATTTATTTGATAGGACACCTTATTCATTGAAAAATAGTTTTTTCAACAACATGAAAAGATTGTCATTCCAAATTGATGAATGGCAATCCTTTTCTATATTTATAGTTGGCCATGTCTTTCTTTTAAAAGCACATCTATTAACGAAATAAACGCTTCTAAAATATTTAGTGAGTGTTGAATCATTTCCTCTAAGTTTATAATTGACAGTTCATTCACTAATTTTTGTGCGGCCCTATGTACTAATTCATGGGGTTGTTCTATTTGTCGATATTCTGGTAAATTTCGATATTCCTCAAAATGGCCATAATACCATTCCCCAAACTTACATTGATGATGCGTTTTTATAGTTTCTTTATGGCCAGCCTTTTGAATAGCATTTCGTAAAAAGCTAGCATGATCCATTAACCTTGCTGCCAATTGGCTCACTACCGTTTGCTCTTTGGGCTTACGGATTGTAGGTGCAATAGCTTTTAACATTTCAGATACTTGATTTTGTATTATTTCCGAGAAGTCACTAGTATGAGATAATTCAGTCGTTGTTTCCGCTAAACGACCTACAGCTATTACATTTTCTTCTGATGCAGCTGTCATTTGATGAATGCCATGTGCTGCTTCTTCAATATTTTTGCTTGTGACAGTCAAATTAGCAATATTGTTCTTCATGATGCTTAAAAAGTCAGTTAAATAATGTTCAACTTGTTTGATATTGTTTATTGTATTATGTAATTTCTTATCAATGACTGATCGAATCTTCGTCATTTCTTGCAATGAACCTTTCGAGCTGCTGGCTAACTTTCCTACTTCCATCGCGACAACATTAAATCCCTTTCCATGCTCGCCAGCACGTGCGGCTTCAATAGAGGCATTTAAGGATAGTAGTTGTGTTTGATCAGCAATCCCGGTTACACTTTTACCAACATCATCCATTTTAGTCATTTCATTAGATAACTGCTCTGTTGAATGACCTCCTTTAGCCAACAACTCCTGAACCATTTCACCTTTTGAAATGGATGATTCCATTTCCTCTACAAGGAGTAATGAATGCTGTTTTATTTCTTGAATGTTTGCATTAACATTTTGCTCAACTGCAAGCATCTCTTCAGTATTTGACGACATTTCTTCACTCATTGCTGAAATATCCCCTACACCCGCTGAAACATTTTGAACCTTTAAAGCCGTTTGAAAATTAATTAGCTCCATATGCGCTAGGACAAAGTCTAAAATCGCATTTTTCACATCAATGCTTTCCTGCTCAAGTTCTAATTCCAGGATTCGCTTTTTTAATAATTGTATTTCTAAATCGTTGTTTCTCTCAACGCCTTCATCTACTGGCTTTTGAAATAAACCGAACAATACCATACAAACTCCCACCTTCCACTTGGTAAAACATGTCACTTTTTATTATATAACAATAGAATTGGATAAATTATTAAATTGATGTGAACAAAAAAAGATGTGCCCATTCCAGAAGATTCATTCTAAGTGAAGTAGTTGATTGGAGTGGAGGCTGGGCTACTCCTTGGGGATCAGCAAAAGAGGAACGAAGGCTAAGAACATCACGTCCTGTGATAACGCCTTCGTGACCAACATCGTGTTGGCCCGAGACCCTGGAGCGAGCAAAGCGAGTGAAGCGGCTCATCGGACGCCCCCAGGAAGCTCTGCTCTGCGCGAAAGCGAAGCGTCAGCGGCAAAGAGCCCAGCCGGAACGGAAATCACCCCCTCGTTTTGCCATAGAACCCTACTTTATTTAATATGACATATTAATTTCATTGACATAATAGTTTTTCAACAACATGAAAAGATGTGCCTTTTACTGACACATCTTCTTCAACATTATATGTAAAGCGCTTGTTCTAAGTTAAATTCATCATGTAATGCATTTGCTGCATGAATCATTTCGTCCTGAGGAACAACGACAGACACTTTTATTTCAGAAGTACTGACCATTTTTACAGGGATACCTTCACGACGTAGACGATCAAACATACGGGCAGCCACCCCTGGATTAGATGCCATTCCTGAGCCAATAATAGAGACTTTTGCTAAGCCGATTTCAAAATCAGCAAAACTAAACCCTAGTGATAATTTGCTATCTTCTAGGACACGTAATGCATCGGCGAACTCCTCTTTTAAAATGGTAAACGATACAGTTGGCTTTAAGCCATCAATTATTGCTTGTACGATGATATCGACGTTTATGCGATTTTCTGCAAGTATTGTGAACATATCTGCTAACGAAGCATTAGAATAAGCATCATAACCCACCGTTAGGCGAATAACGTCTGACTCATAGGCAACACCACGTACAATTAAATTTTTCTCCATTTCAACTTCCTCCTTCAATAAAGTACCTACTGTATCTTTTTCGCTCGACCGAATGGTAACTGGGATTTGAAACTTCTTTGCTATTTCTACAGCCCGCGGGTGTAAAATTTGTGATCCTAAGTTTGATAGCTCTAGCATTTCATCATAGGAAATTTCTTTTAGCTTTCGTGCCCCAGCAATCTGACTTGGATCAGCTGTGTAGACTCCATCTACATTCGTGTAAATATCTACGCGCTCCGCCTCCAATGCTGCAGCAATAGCTATCGCCGTCGTTTCCGCACCACCTTTACCGAACGTCGTAATATTCCGAGAATTACAGATACCCTGTCCCCCTGCAACGATGACGATCTTCCCCTGCATAAAATGCTCTTCTATTCGACTAGCGTCTATCTCCTCAATACGTGCATTGCCATACATGACATCGGTTTGAATACCTACCTGCCAGCCTGTTAATGACACTGCCTCATATCCTTCTTCCTGCAAAGCAATCGCCACTAATGCACTTGATAGTTGTGAGCTTGTTGACAACAATGCGTCTAGTTCACGCTTAGACGCATTGTCTGATAGATCACGAGCCATCTTCCCTAATTCTTTAGACATCCCCCTCATTGCCGCAGTGACAACGACAATCTCAGTACCTCTTTCCTTTTCTGCAATCACCTTTTTCGCAACATCTTGAATGTGCTCTGTTGATGTTAATGTAGCACCACCAAATTTCATCACAATTCTCGCCATCCTTATCATTCTCCTTTGTATTTAATCATTTAAAGTAGCTATACTTTTGCGGCTCTTTACAAAGATAACGCTGCAAACTCAAAGCGACATTAAGTTATAGGGCTTGAACTAATACGGTTGGCATCACCTCTTACATAGTAGTAACTGCCTTGAAAGAAAGCTAAAAAGGCAGCTCCCACATAACGTGAAAGCTGCCTATAACATGTACAATAAAATAACTTGCGCATGTGTGATAGCTCTCCGAAACGATTAGAATCGACAGTCTTACATCTCTTAAATGTAAAACCAGCACAGCATCGGAAACAACGATGCTCCACTTCGGCAAGATCCCCTTTCATACATTTTCACTGGACTTGTTCGTCCTCGAATGTACTACTCCTAAATCTTGCACCTCTATCATCACTAAATAGTGAATGTATTTAATTGAACCTTATAGTTTATGGATAAATAGAAACTACAAAAAACTAAGGCTCCGTACATAAACATTGCTATATTGAAGAACAATGTTATATACAACCTTAGCATACGTCTAATCCTTTGACAATGTCTCTTGTTGAAAATAAGCATGAATATTGCTAGCTAAATTAGCAGGCATTCCTGCTTCTTCTAACGCCTGTACACTTGCCTCACGAATTTTTTTGACAGAGCCAAAATGCTTAAGTAATTGCTGTTTTCGCTTTGGACCAACGCCCTCTATATGATCGAGGACAGATTGTATAGCATGCTTCTCGTGCTGCTGTCGTAAGAAGGTAATAGCAAAGCGGTGTACTTCGTCTTGAATTCGCTGCAGTAAATAGAAGCCATCACTTGTGCGCTTTAATGCAATGACTTCAGGTGGATCACCGAATAGAAGCTGTGACGTATTATGCTTTTCATCTTTTGCTAATCCGGCAATTGGAATGACAAGGCCGAGCTCATCCTCTAATACTTCTCTTGCAACTTCCATTTGCCCCTTCCCACCGTCAATTAGTACTAAATCTGGTAAAGGTAGACCTTCTTTTAATACGCGTGTGTAACGACGACGGATTACTTCCTGCATTGCCCCGTAATCATCGTGCTTGGCAGCTGTACGTGTTTTGTACTTTCGATACTCCTTCTTTGCGGGTTTTCCATCGATAAATGCAACCATTGCAGATACAGCATCTGTCCCATGCATATGACTATTATCGAAAGCTTCAATCCGTAAAGGCGTAGAAATGCTCATAGCTTCACCAAGCGCCTCACATGCTCCTATAGTGCGTTCTTCCTGACGTTCAATAAGTTGGAACTTCGCTGCTACAGCAATTTCAGCATTTTTCGTCGCTAATTCAACTAGCTCTTTTTTTTGCCCACGTTTTGGTGTAAGTACCTTAACTTCTAATAATTCCGTTAAAATATCTGCATCAATAGATTGTGGGATAAAGATCTCCTTAGGCTTAATGTGCTCTAGCTTTTCGTAAAATCGTCCAACGAACGTTAAAAATTCCTCTTCTGCCTCTTGGTAAATTGGGAAAATCGAGACATCTCGCTCAATAAGCTTTCCTTGACGGACAAAGAAAACTTGAACACACATCCAGCCCTTCTCGACGGCATAGCCAAATACATCGCGGTTAGTTGTATCACTTGAGACGATTTTTTGCTTTTGCATGACTGTATCGATATGTGCAATTTGATCACGAAATTCCTTTGCACGCTCAAACTCTAAATTTTCTGCGGCCGCTAGCATTTTTACCTCTAGCTCCTTTTTGACTTCCTCAACCCCACCATTTAAAAATTTTGTCATATCCTCAATCATATCGTGGTAAACTTCAGCATCAATATCCTTCACACAAGGGGCTAGACATTGCCCCATGTGATAATACAAACAAACCTTGCTAGGGAGTTGTACACATTTTCGCAGAGGATATAAACGATCTAGCAGCTTTTTCGTCTCACTTGCTGCATACGCATTCGGATATGGACCAAAATATTTTGCCTTATCCTTTTTCACTTTTCGTGTTGTAATAAGGCGTGGGTGTTTTTCATTTGTAATTTTTAAATACGGATACGTTTTATCATCCGTCAGCATAATATTGTACTTCGGATCATGAAGTTTTATAAGATTAAGCTCTAAAATTAAAGCTTCAATATTGGAGGATGTCACAATGTACTCAAAATCTTCTATTTCGCTTACAAGTCTTTGTGTTTTCCCTTCATGCGTACCAGTAAAATACGAGCGCACTCGATTTTTCAGCACTTTTGCTTTCCCGACATAAATAATGGTTCCTTGTCGATCTTTCATCAAATAGCAGCCAGGCTGATCTGGTAAAATTTCAAGCTTTCGTTTAATTAAATCATTCATCGCCTACCTGCCCCCTTTTTGTTCAAACTAACATTCGTTCTTTACATGCATTATGATACTTATCTCTTTATTATATAACGAAAAAAAGCCAAGCACATCTATTGATGGCTCGACTCTTTTTTTCTTACAAATTAAGCATGTTTTGCGATAAATGCTTCTAACGCTTCTTTTGGTTGGAAACCAACAGTTTTATCTACTAATTCACCGTCTTTGAATAATAGTAATGATGGGATAGACATAATTTGGTATTGCGCTGCAGTACCTTGGTTGTTATCTACATCTACTTTTACAATTTTAGCCGCACTACCTGCAGCATCCATTTCTTCAAGAACTGGTCCAATCATTTTACATGGTCCGCACCAAGCAGCCCAAAAGTCTACTAGTACTAAACCTTCTTTAATATCGTCTTGGAAAGTTGCATCTGTTGCATGTACAATTGCCATTTGAAATCCTCCTTAAACTTACTATGTTTGTAGTATAGCATGGATAAATTCTCTTGAGCGAACAATCTGCCTAGTATGCATAATTTATGAAAAACAAGGTCGAAAATGGCATTAAGTTGATTTGTTATTTAGCTTCATTTTCTTGAAAACGACCTTTAAAGACATACGTTAACGTAATAAAGAGATAAATAGCTAATGTAATACCTGTTACGATAATAGATGTTGTAAAAATAATACCAATCAGGATTGCACTTAACGCAATAATAGCTATCCAAGTTGTATAAGGGAACCATTTCACTGCATAGGCACTTGTTTTTTCCGGCTGTATTTTACGCGATTTCAAATGCGCAATCGCAATAATTAGCCAAATAAATAACACGGTATATCCAAGTGAACCCATTAGGAAATCAAAAGTTTTGCTTCCCGCAAATAAAGAAAATATTACAGCTATATATAAAGCTAACGTACACATTAATATGGCATATACCGGAACTTTCCTTTTTGATAAATAGGCAAAGATTTTAGGAACACGCCCGTCCACAGCTTGTGTATACAGAACACGTGATGAACCATAAAGTCCTGAGTTCATTGATGAAATAATGGCAAGTAAAACAACAGCGTTCATAATATGGTCAGCACCAGGAATCCCAATCATTTTAAAAACCATTACAAACGGACTTTCTGGCACCCCGTTTACTTCATTCCAAGGAATCAAGCTAACGATTATAAAGAAAGGAATTAAATAAAAAGTCACGATACGTACTAATGTACTGCGAACAGCTTTTGGCACTACTTTCTCTGGATTTTTCGTTTCAGCTAATGTAATACCAATAATTTCAGTACCACCATAAGAATAAATAACTACAAGCATTGCAGCAATCAACCCCATTGATCCGTTCGGGAAGAAACCACCATGCTCCGTTAAATTTGAAAAACCAACAGCTGTATGATTACCAAAAGTAACAAGCAATAAAATTAATCCCGCTATAATGAACACCACAATAACGGTAATTTTAATTAACGCCAGCCAATATTCAGTTTCAGCAAAAACTTTCACCGATAACAAGTTAATGGCTGTAACTAACACCGAAACAGATAATGCAAGTATCCAAATTGGATAATCTGGCAACCAATACTGAATAAAAATTGCCGCAACTACAGCTTCTGCTGCAATATTTAACACCCACATTTTCCAATAAATCCAATCTAGGAAATAAGCTGGATACTTTCCTAAAACGGCTTGCACTAAATCTCTAAATGTTCTCGCTTCGCTATTGCGGACTGCCATTTCTGCTAAACCTTGCATAACAAATAGCAGAATAATCCCACCAATTAAGTACGCAATAAGTACTGATGGCCCTGCCATATCAATGGCTGTACTACTTCCCTTAAACAACCCTGCACCAATGGCACCACCTAAAGCCATCATCGTAATATGCCGTGAGGTCATCGTTCTCTGTAATTTCTGATTGTCATTTTCCATTTCTTTACCTCCTAAAATCAACAAATGCGCTAAAGTGCTCGTTTACATCCGACAAGCGCTGGAGAGCCCGAAGCAAAAGTAAGTGCTCCTCCACTTTTGCCCGAGGGATCGAAGCGACCTCGAGGATGTAGCGCTTTAGCCTAGACGCAAAAAAGGCATATCGTCTCTTCCTTCATTATCAAATGAAAGAAGAGACGATATGCCATAAGCAAACCGCGGTACCACTCTAATTGGTTCTTTAAGAACCCTGCTTAAAAACCTAATAACGAAGGTTAACCGTCCAACAAATAGAATATTCTGCAAATTCCATTTATCTTTACCGCTCCTAGGCAAGTTCAAAGTCTTATTGGACTGCGTTGCACCAACCCGCAGCTCTCTTCACCAAATAATGAGCTTTTACTACTCCTAATCTTTGCGTTTACAAATTGATTTAAATTAATATTCATCACTATACGTTCTAAAATTAATTATGTCAACATTTTATTTTGCAATAACTTTTAAAAATCAAAAAATTCAACAAAAAAAGCAGGGAAGATAAATCCTCCCTGACTTTAAATATCAATTAATTAGGCATTCACTTTTAACGCTTTAAATTCTTCGATTAGAAGAGGCACTACTTCAAATAAATCACCTACGATACCGTAGTCCGCAACTTTGAAAATATTTGCCTCTGGATCCTTATTAATCGCTACGATTACTTTTGAGTTTGACATACCCGCTAAGTGCTGAATTGCTCCAGAAATACCCGCTGCGATGTAAAGGTCTGGTGTTACTACCTTACCTGTTTGACCAATTTGAAGTGAGTAGTCACAATATTCAGCATCACATGCACCACGTGAAGCACCAACTGCACCACCAAGTAAATCCGCTAGCTCTTTCAATGGTTCAAAGCCATCCTCCGACTTTACGCCACGACCACCTGCTACAACTACTTTTGCCTCTGAAAGATCGACACCCTCTGAAGATTTTCGAACAACCTCTTTAATGATTGTACGAAGGTTTGTAATATCTACAGTAAGAGAAGTGATGTCACCTGATTTGCCTGCTACTTTTTCTAATGGCGCAATATTATTTGGACGAACTGAAGCTAAAACTAAGCCGTCTTTTACTTTCACTTTTTCAAAAGCTTTACCAGAGTAAATTGGGCGGATGAATACAGCATCATCACCAGCACCTTCAATAGACGTTACATCAGATACAAGACCTGCTTGTAATTTACTTGCAATTTTAGGTGATAAATCTTTACCGTTTGCAGTATGACCAAAAACGATACCTGTTGGCTTTTCTTCCTCAATTACAGCTAATAAAGCTTGACCATAGCCATCAGATGTATATTGTTTTAAATGTGGGTGCTCTACCGTTACAACACGATCAGCACCATATTCAAATAATGGACCTGTTAAGTTTGCCACTGCATCTCCTAAAAGAACACCAACAACCTCACCGCCATCTGCGATTTGCTTTGCAGCCGCAATTGCTTCGAAAGAAACATTACGTAAGCTTCCTTCACGAACTTCACCTAATACTAATACTTTTTTTGACATAGTATATTCCCTCCGTTACCCTTTAAGATTCGATTTGTGTCATCAGATGACCTAAACTACTTTTGCCTCTGTATGAAGTAAGTTTACTAGCTCTTTTACTTGAGCAGAAAGTTCGCCCTCAAGAACACGACCTGCTGCCTTTTGAGCTGGCAAGAAAATATCAACCGTTTCTACCTTAACCTCTACATCATCTTCATCGATATCTAAATCATCTAACTCAAGTTCTGCAAGCGGTTTCTTCTTCGCTTTCATGATTCCTGGTAAAGATGGGTAACGCGGCTCGTTTAAACCTTGCTGAGCTGTTACTAAAAGTGGTAATGATGTCTCGATAACTTCGGAGTCACCTTCAATATCACGTACAATTTTCGCAGATGTTCCATCAATTTCAAGCTTTGTAATTGTTGTTACATAGTTAATGCCTAGTAAATCTGCAACACGAGGTCCTACTTGACCAGAGCCTCCGTCAATTGCAACGTTACCTGATAAAATTAAATCAGCGTCTTTATCTTTTAAATACTCAGCCAAAATATAGGCTGCTGCATTTTGATCCAGTTCATCTAAATCGTCTTCTGTATTAATTAAAACCGCTTCATCAGCTCCCATTGCAAGAGCTGTGCGTAATTGCTTCTCTGTATCTTCGCCACCAATTGAAACAACTGTTACTTTACCACCAGCAGCGTCTCGTACTTGGATGGCCTCTTCAATGGCATATTCATCGTAAGGATTGATGATGAACTCTGCACCATCCTCTTGGATTTTACCACCCGACACAACGATTTTTTCTTCTGTATCAAACGTACGTTTAATTAATGCAAAAATATTCATATATTCATACCCCCTGAAACGTTTTTTAATTCTAAGTAAACTTATAAATATTATATATTTTCAGTGTCGATAACGTCGATAACACTCTTTCAAGTCGCTATCGACACTGATGGAATATTATTTACCAGTAAACACAGGCTCGCGTTTTTCAATAAATGCTTGAATTCCCTCTTTTGCATCTTCCGAAACGAATACTGTACCAAAGGATTTCGCTTCCGCCTCAATCCCTTCATAGAATGAAGCATGCTTTGCATATTGCAATGTTTGAATAGCTGCTTTTAAAGCAACTGGGCTCTTCTTCGCAATTTTCTTCGCTACCTTTAGCGTTTCTTCTAGTAATGCTTCATCTGTAAATGCACGATTTGCTAAACCCCATTGTACAGCTTCTGTACCGGAAATCGGCTCACTTGTAAACATCATTTCTGCAGCTTTTGCAACTCCTACATATCGTGGTAGACGTTGTGTACCCCCAAAACCTGGAATCAGACCTAATTGTAATTCAGGTAGCCCTAATTTCGCAGATTCTGTCACAAAGCGCAGATGACAACTCATCGCTAGTTCAAGGCCCCCGCCTAGTGCAGCACCATGAATTGCAGCAATAATAGGTTTAGAGAACGATTCAACTCGCTCAAAAACTTGTTGGCCATTGTTCGCTAGCTTTGAAAATTCATCACCAGAATCAACCTCTGTAAACTCTTTAATGTCTGCACCCGCTGAGAAGAAACGACCTTCGCCATGAAGTACAAGGACACGTACAGCGTCATCATGTTCTACTTCATCTAGCACAGCATTTACTTCGGCGATGATTCCGCGAGATAATGCGTTTGCTGGTGGGCGTGCAATTGTAATAATCGCTACTCCATCCTCTGCTTTCCAACTTAGAAATTCCATTTCTCCACATCCTTTTAAGCTTTAATACCGTTCAGGATTAATGCCTGAACTTTTGGAACCTGTTCTATCAAATCATATCGATATTCATTCATAACCCACGACGTAATGGTTTCGTCAATGGTTCCAAACACCATTTGACGCGCCAAGCGTACATCCATCGTTTGATTGAACTCACCTGATAGCATACCTTCAATTAAAATTTGATCCAGTAATTGTAAATACTCTCTTAACACCGAATTGATCTTTAGTCGTAAATCTTTATTCGATTGTCGTAGTTCTAATTGTGTGACGGTTGCTAGGTATCGATCTGTCGCTAGAACATTAAAATGATTTTCTATCATTCGTGAAAGTTTGTCCTTAGACGTACTTCCATTTTCTATTATATCTTGTAATGACTCTACAAAAACAGCCATTTTTTCATTAAAGACAGAAATTAATATATCTTCTTTATTTTTAAAATATAAATAGATTGTTCCATCGGCCACCCCTGCCTGTTTAGCAATCTTCGATACCTGTGCTTGATGATACCCATTTTCTGCAATAACGATGACAGCTGCATCAATAATTTGCTTATATTTTGGCTTATCACGTTTCACCTTTATATCACCACCTAAAAAAACTTGCACACACCAACATGATGTCATCCCTCAATGATCAGCAATCTAAAACTGATATATTTTAAGGAAATGTGACGTGGAAACCTAAAAAAATATGAAAATATGAATGGTCATTCATTCATATTTTCATATTATAATTTACATCTTTGCTTGTCAATACTTTACCACGTATTTATTTTGCTTCTTTATTCACCAATTTCGTTTTTTCTTCGTCCACTAACGAGCGACGCAAAATTTTTCCAACAGCTGTTTTCGGTAGTTCATCTCTAAACTCATAATAGCGGGGAACTTTGAAAGCAGCCAAGTTTTGACGACAATATTTATTTAATTCGTCTTCTGTAATCGAATATCCTTCTTTTAAAACAATATAAGCTTTTACTGTTTCTCCTCGATACGGGTCTGGTATGCCCGCAACTACACATTCTTGGATTTCCTCTCGCTCATATAGTACTTCCTCTACCTCACGGGGGTAAATATTAAAACCACCTGCGATAATTATATCTTTTTTACGATCAACTACATAGAAATAGCCCTCCTCGTCCATATAGCCCAGATCGCCTGTTAAAAACCAGCCATCTACAAACGCTGCAGCTGTATCCTCAGGGCGATTCCAATAGCCTTTCATAACCTGTGGACCCTTTACAGCTATTTCACCAACCTCACCAACTGGAAGCGCCTCTGTATCCCCTGTACGTAAAATTATTGAATCCGTATTTGGCCAAGGTAAACCAATCGAGCCCATGACACGCTTACCCCAAATAGGTGTAGAATGTGTGACAGGAGAAGTTTCTGTTAATCCATATCCTTCTACAAGTTTTCCCCCTGTTACCGCTTCAAATTTCTCCTGCACCTCAACTGGCAATGAAGCGGATCCACTTATGCATGCTTTTATGGACGATAAGTCGTACTTTGCAATATCCGGGTGATTTAATAAACCAATATATAAAGTCGGTGCACCCGGGAATAGTGTTGGTTTTTGTTTATCAATCGTTTTCAAGGCTGTCTCTGCATCAAACTTTGGTAATAACACCATCTTATTTTGCGTGAATACGGATAATAAAATAACAGCAGTCATACCATAAACATGGAAGAATGGCAGTATGCCCATAATGGTTTCTTCACCATGTACACATTTATACATCCATGCATCACACATTGTTGTATTAGCAATTAAATTTTTATGGGTCAGCATCACACCCTTAGGGAAGCCAGTCGTTCCACCTGTATATTGAAGCAGTGCTACGTCCTCTTCAAAATCAAATGGAATATCAATCATTTTGATGGGCGCAGAGCGCATAATTTCTGTAAATAAATGATTTTGACCACTATGTTCAACCTTTACGCTAAAACCGTACTGCTTTTTTTGAATATAGGGATAAACTAAATTTTTAGGAAACGGTAAATAATCTTTAATAGCTGTGACAATTACATTTTCAAGTGCAGTTTCTTTTATGATTTTCATAACACGTGGATACAAAATATCCATCAATAAAATAACTTTCGCACCTGAATCAGCCATTTGATATTGAAGTTCACGCTCAGTATAAAGTGGATTTGTTTGTACGACAATCGCTCCAGCATACATTGCCCCGTAGTAAGCGATTACACTTTGTGGTGAGTTTGGCAGCATAATCGCTACTCGATCTCCCTTTTCCACCCCAAGGGCTTGTAAATAGTTTGCGAACCTTAGCGCTGACTCATATAACTCGGTGTACGTCAAATCCTTTCCCATAAAGTGAATCGCAACTTTGGATGGATTCTTTTTATAGGCGCGTGTCAAAAACTCTTGCACAGGAATTTCCTCAAACGTTAAAGACGATGGTATTTCTTCAGGATAATTTTTTAGCCATGGTTTTGTTGTCATACGTCCTCTCCCCTTTGCCCCAAACTTTGTAAACTCTTACTTTAATTATAATGAAAAAGAAATAGTCTTTCAAACATAAAATAGAAAATAAATGTATTTACGATTAATTATTATGCATTTCACAACATTTATATAACTGTATTTCTTAGGATTTTTGATCAGTAGGCCGTGTGAATACTCATTCATTCTTTCTTTTTTCATGCACAAGACTGAGTTAGTATTTCTATATTCCAAAAATAATTTTTTAATGATAACTTTTTAGATAGATGAAGGAATATTAATAGGTTTTAGTAGTATTTTATGAGGGGGTTGATGTGAAGGGGATGTAACTTATGATTTTTTTCGAGAGTATTGAAGTTTTTTATCTATTGGAGTGATTACACACTTAACCTTAGCGATTTCTCTTCGGGCGTGAGCAGTTCTTCACTCTTTTCCGTCGCTTCGGCTCTTCTTTCCGTCACTTCGACTATTCTTTCCGTCGCTTGAGCTTTCCTATCCGTCGCCCTGCCTTCTTTCCGTCGCTTCGACACTTCTTTCCGTCGCTTCGGCTATTCTTTCCGTCGCTCTGCCTTCTTTCCGTCGCTCTGGCTATTCTTTCCGTCGCTCTGACTATTCTTTCCGTCACTTCGACTATTCTTTCCGTCGCTTGAGCTTTCCTATCCGTCGCCCTGCCTTCTTTCCGTCACTTCGGCTATTCTTTCCGTCGCTCTAGCTTTCCTATCCGTCGCTCTGCCTTCTTTCCGTCACTTCTGCTATTCTATCCGTCGCTCTGGCTATTCTTTCCGTCACTTCGACTATTCTTTCCGTCGCTTTAGCTTTCCTATCCGTCGCCCTACCTTCTTTCCGTCGCTTCGACACTTCTTTCCGTCGCTTCGACTATTCTTTCCGTCGCTTGAGCTTTCCTATCCGTCGCCCTGCCTTCTTTCCGTCGCTTCGGCTCTTCTTTCCGTCACTTCGACTATTCTTTCCGTCGCTTGAGCTTTTCTATCCGTCGCCCTGCCTTCTTTCCGTCACTAGCTTCCCAAGCAGTTCTTCTCTTTACCCATAAAAAAACGCATCCTCATAAAAGGATGCGCTTTTTGCTTAAACGGTCGTCATATAATAGACACCGACTGCCAAAAATGCGATGCAGACAATGATTAGTATTTTCGCTAATTTTTCCATGTCATTACACTCCTATGCAATACTTGCCCCAATAACAAACGATAGACCGACTGAAATAGTGAAGGATATGAAGCCGACTGAGCGATTATCATTTGCGATTTCCTGATCGACATTAAATCGTGGTGTCATAAATTCAAATAAGAAATACGCCACAATTAGTAATGTAAAACCAAAAAGGCCCCAGCCAATCATTTCACTTAAGGTACTATGGCGCGCAATTGAAAAGCGAAAAATATTACAGATCCCCAGTATTTTCCCACCTGTTGCGAGTGCCACAGCGATATTACCTTTTTTAATTTCTTCCCAATTTTTATATTTCGTAACGACTTCGAACAATGCCATCGAGACGACTAAACACAATACAACAACACTAAAATATCCTGCCGTTTCGATAATTGGATATCGCCAAAAGCTAGAATTCAGCATTTTCTCCGTCCCCTTTACAGCTTATTTCAATTCCACAACCGTGACGCCTAAGCCCCCCTCGCCCGCTTCACCAAAACGGAAGGATTTTACACGCTTATGCTTTTTCAAATAGTTTTGAATTCCTTGACGTAATGCACCTGTACCGACGCCATGAATGATTGATACACGCCCATAGTTAGCAAGCAATGCATCATCAATATATTTTTCTGTACGTATAATGGCATCTTCATATCGTTCGCCGCGTAAATCTAATTCTAATTTTACATGGCTGCTGCGATTTTTCACACCAGCAATACGTTGCACAGGTTCTTTTTCTGGTTTAATGTACTCTAGATCACTATCCGCGATTTTCATTTTCAAAATCCCCATTTGGACAACCCATTCGGAATTCGATACTTTTTCGAGCAATGTACCCCGTTGTCCATAGCTTAACACCTTTACCTCGTCTCCGACAACTAGGTTTTGTGCACGGGCTTTTACTTGTGCCGCTTTTTTCAGTACTTTATTGTTTTCAAGCGGTGTAGCTTCTTCCAGTCGTTTACGAGCTTCGATAAGCTCATGCTCCTTGACAACCTGGTCTGCATTTTTACGCATTTCTCGAAGCTCCGCAATAATTGATTCTGCTTCTCTTTTTGCTTCATCAACAATTTTACGAGCTTTTTCTTTCGCTTTTTTATCGAGTGCCTCTTTGCGGTCATCGTAAGCTTGTAGTTTTTCTTGTAGCTCTTTTCGTAGGGCTTCAGACTCTATCATTAATTCATGAGAGCGTTCTGCATCATCTTCGGATTGGCGACGAGTCTCTTCAAGTGAAGCAATCATTGACTCTACCTCATGGCGATCTGTACCTGTAAAGCTTTTCGCACGGTCAATAATCGACTCAGGTAAGCCTAGGCGACTTGAAATTTCAAATGCATTGGAGCGACCTGGTACTCCGATAAGCAGACGATATGTTGGACTCAATGTCTCAATATCAAATTCCACACTCGCATTAGCAACTCCTGGACGATTATAGCCGTATGCTTTTAGCTCAGGATAGTGCGTCGTTGCCATAACGCGGGCACCACGACCATGTACTTCATCTAAAATGGAGATGGCCAGAGCTGCCCCCTCCTGAGGATCTGTCCCAGCACCTAATTCATCAAATAGAACGAGTGACTCGTCATCAAACTTTTGTAAAATATCTACTATGTTGACCATATGAGAGGAGAATGTTGACAGTGATTGCTCAATGGACTGTTCATCTCCAATATCCGCAAAAAGCTGCTTGAAAACGGCAAGCTCTGAACCATCAAGTGCAGGCACTGGTAATCCAGCCTGTGCCATTAATGTACACAATCCAACTGTTTTTAAAGTGACGGTTTTACCACCAGTGTTTGGTCCTGTAATCACAATTGCCGTAATATCTTTTCCAAATTCAATATCGTTAGCAACCGCCGTTTCAATTGGTAAAAGTGGATGACGTGCACGCACAAGTCGAATGTTGCCATCATTGTTCATTTTAGGCATTGTACATTTGTTCGCTTGACCGTACTTACCTTTAGCTAAAATGATGTCAATCTCACCTAGTACTTTTACTAAATTAAATAGATCTGGAGCTACTTCCTCTACCATTGCACTTAATGCAAGTAAGATCCGTTCAATTTCAGCTTGCTCTTTCATTTTTAATCGATGAATTTCATTATTCGCTTGTACAATCGAATCTGGCTCGATAAATAATGTTTGACCAGAAGATGATTGATCATGCACAATTCCACCATAATGATGACGGTACTCTTGCTTAACAGGGATAACGAAGCGATCATTACGAATCGTTACGAGTGTATCCGAGAGCATTTTTGAAGCATTGCTCCCACGTATAAGGCTTTCCAGTTTAGAACGTACTTTAGCTTCCTCAGCGCGGAAAGATTGGCGAATGGATCGCAAAGTTTGGCTTGCAGAGTCTAGCACTGAGCCGTTGTCATCAATACAGTTATTAATTTCATGCTGCAAGCCTGTCAAAACAGGCATTGCCTCCTTTTTGGCGATGAAATGAGGAATCTCAATCACTTCTTCTGATTCTATATCTTCAATAAAATTGCGAAGAATTCTACTAGCTCGAATCGTACTTGAGACTTCCATTAGTTCCATCGCTGAAAGCATGCCACCGATCTGTGCACGCCTTGCAGCTGGTCGTACATCAAAAATCCCACCCATTGGTACATTGCCTTTAACACGTAAAATGGATAGTCCTTCATCCATTTCTTCTAATAATTGTACAACCTTTTCATAGTCTGTCTGTGGTACAAGCTCATCAACGGCAGATTTACCGATTGAAGAAGTACAGTATGTAGCCACTTGCTGACGTACTTTATCATATTCTAGTGTTTTCAATGCGCGTTCTGCAATCACTGAGAACACCTCCTCAACCTATTTATTTCGTCGAATAAACGCTTCAAATTGTTCTCGCGTCCATGTATTCACAATCATATCCTTTTTCAACCATGCTCTGTTTGCATAGCGCACCCCTATATCCATAAAGCGTAAATGAGCAATATCATGGGCATCCGTATTGATTGCTACAGGCACGCCTGCTGTTAAAGCCATTTCTAAATGCTCAACACATAAATCTAGACGATATGGATTCGCATTTAACTCTAAAATTTTACCATACTCTTTCGCCCAAGCGATTAATTGTCCCATATCAGGATTATAGCCATTACGATCCTCAATAATGCGGCCAGTTGGATGTGCAATCATATGAACGTATGGATTTTGCATCGCCGTAAGTAAACGCGCCATAATTTTGTCCTGCGATTGTGTAAAGCTAGAATGAATAGAGGCAATGACAAAATCTAACTCTCTCAGCACATCATCTTCAAAATCAAGTGAACCATCTGGCAAAATGTCCATTTCTGTCCCCGCATATAAATGGAAATCTGGATGTGCCTCATTAAATGCCTCAATTTCAGCACGTTGCTTTATTAAACGTTCTGGCGTTAAACCATTTGCTACTTTTAAAAATTGTGAATGGTCAGTAATAACGCTATATTGATAATCACGCGCTATTAATGCCTCGCCCATTTCAGCTACAGAGTATGCACCATCAGACCATGTCGTATGCATATGCAAGTCTGCTTTAATATCTTCTAATCTTACAAGACTTTTAATGTCATCCGTTTTGTCAAATTCCGTTGTTCCTGTACGCAAGCTAGGCGGTATGAACGGTAAATCAAAATGGGCAAAAAATTCCTCTTCATCCTTAAACGTTAAAACGGTGCCATCAGCTTGTTCCACACCGTATTCACTAATCTTTTCACCTCGGGCTTTTGCAAACTGGCGCATGCGGACATTGTGATCTTTCGAGCCGGTGAAATGATGTAAGGCCGTTGCATATTCAGCATCCCTCACTAATCGAAAATCTACACTTACAGGCTCTTCTAAATCTAAAATAACTGAAATCTTTGTATCACCAGCTGCTACTACTTCTTGTATAGAAAGCGCATTCAGAAGCTTTTCACGTACAGCCTCAACTACTTCCGTTACAACAATAAAATCAATATCTTTACTTGTTTCTGCTGCACGGCGGAAGCTTCCAGCAACAGAAAAACGCTCAACTTCTTCCATACTACCTAGAAGCGCTTCAATTTGTAAAACAACAGGCTCTAGCTGCCAAATCGGTAAACGTTCTGAACGATTTGATAAATTTGCAAGTTCTTTTAAAATTTTTTCTTCAGTTTTTGCTGCAAAACCTGCTAGCTCCCGAACTTTACATGCCTCACAAGCTGCCTTTAAACTTTCGGCAGAATCAATTCCTAACTCATGATGAAGCTTCGCGATTTTTTTACCGCCTAAGCCCGGAAGTTTTAATAATGGGAGTAATCCTTTTGGTACAATGTCTTCTAATTCTTTTAATAAGCTTGATTCACCATTTGTCATCAAATCCTCAATAACAGCAGCTGTACCTTTACCTATACCTTTAAGCTTTGTGACATCCTCCATCTCACTTAATGAGCGCTCGTCCGCCTCAAGTGCAGCAGCAGCTTTTCGAAAGGCAGACACTTTGAATGGATTTTCCCCTTGTAATTCCATATACAATGCAATCTTTTCGAATGTGCGAATAATTGTTTTTTTGTTCATTGGGAATTCCTCCTATCGTAAAAACACTTCCCTCAAAACCGAGAGAAGTGCACAGTTTGCTATTGCATATAAATATACCACCAGTTTTGGAACATACTTGTAATAATTGGGGTATGCTCCAAAATAAGACCACTTAACAACGACTTCGACATTAAACTTTGAATAGAATCAACTGGCAATAAAGCAAGAATGTACAGCAAAATAAACATAATTAAATAGTTTTCAATCATGCCAAACAATGCTCCAAGCCAACGATTCACTGTACCTAACACAGGTAAATACGCTATAAAATCAAAAATCGATGCCACAATTTGCATGGTAATTTTCACCGCGAAAAATATTACAGCAAAGGCAATGACACGGTAAAAAGTACGGTCTAAATCCAAGCTATCAATGACTACTCCAAGACTACCTGAATCCGTTACCCCTGGATACGGGACCCAAAACACCATTTTTTGTGCTAATGGTTTATAATAGATATACGCAACAATTAGGGCAACTATAAAGCTAACGATATGCATCATCTGTACAATGAAACCACGTTTTGCTCCAACGACGAGCCCGGCTAATAGTACCGCTAATATGATTAGATCTAACATTCACTTCAACCCTTTAATTTTTTCAATTCTTCTTCTAGTTGCTCCATTCGTTCTTTTAATAGTAAATAATCGTGAACGGTATTTACTGCTGTAAGAACGGCAAGCTTTGTGCTATCAAGAGAGGGATTATGTACATTCATTTCGCGCATACGGTCATCAACAATAGAAGCGACAAGTCGCATATGTCCAATGGATTCAGAGCCGACCATTTTATATGTATGACCGTATATTTCCACAGAAATTTTTTTCTTTTCTTGATTTTCCATAGTCGCACCCTCCTTTATAATTTTCTGCTCACGATTTTTCCGATTGTGAGCAGCTTACACAAAAAAGCTATTTATTATCATACCATGAAAGGTATAAAATTGTGAACAACGAGGACAGAAAGGAACGAGTAAATGTCAAATATTGTACTTTTAATATCAACAAATATACAAAAAGAGGTGATGTCCTACTACGCAAACCATTTTGTAGAACGTAAAGCACCAGGAGTAATCTTTGCTGCAAAGCTCCAAGATACAGCAATTACGATGTACAAATCAGGAAAATTAATGTTCCAAGGGGGAGGAGCGGAGCGAGAAGCTGCACGCTGGGGAGACATAGAAGTAACAAACACACAGAAAACATCATCGATTGGAGCAAAGGGCGACGCGCTGCCAGAAGGTTTTGCTACGATGTCGGTACTAGGCTCAGATGAAACGGGTACTGGTGATTATTTCGGTCCAATTACAGTTGCGGCCGTATATGTTCCTTCCTCAAAAATTGCGCTTATAAACGAACTTGGTGTCAAAGACTCCAAAATGCTAACGGATGATTACATGCGAAAAATAGCGCCTGATTTACGTGCAGCTTGCATCCATAGTGTGCTTGTACTACGCAATGAAAAATATAACGAATTACAGTCACGTGGCTACTCACAAGGTAAGATGAAAGCCATGATGCACAATAAGGCACTTAAAAATGCTCTATCAAAAATGGAATCCGAAAAACCAGAGCATATACTGATTGATCAGTTTGCGGAACGTGGTGTGTATTACAATTACTTGAAAAATGAACGAGATATTGTACGAGAGGATGTACTGTTTTCTACGAAGGCCGAGCAACTACATGTTTCCGTAGCAACGGCATCGATATTAGCTCGTGCTGCATTTTTAAAAGAAATGGATCGACTGAGTGAGATTGCTGGGATAGAGTTGTTGAAGGGAGCTTCTGCAAAAGTAGATCAGTTAGCAGCACGAATTTGGCGAAAACAAGGCGAGGAATTTTTACGTTCCATTACGAAATGGCATTTTGCGAATACTGAGAAAGCTAAAAAGATGAAATAAAATTGGTCTTCTAGACAATAAAAAAATTTCGCTATACTCCAGCATATTACAAGTTATACAACTTGCTCTCTACTGTAGTTAGCGAAATTCTTTATATCAAAAACTTATTATAATCAGATTTTTGTTTAGCTTAATATTTAAACTGTCTAATGGTTTGTTGTAGATTTTCAGACATTTTAGCAAGGGCTTCAGCCGATGCAGCGATTTCTTCCATAGAAGCAAGCTGTTCCTCTGTTGCGGCTGAAATATTTTGTGCACTTGCTGTATTTTCATTTGTTCGATGAAGCACACTTTCAATTCCCATTGCCACTTGATTGGAGTGTTCAGAAATAACTTTTGCTGTCTCTGAAATTTGTCCTATTTCATAGGTTACGCTTTGTACATTATCACTAATTTCTTTGAACGACTTTCCTGCCATATTTGTTACATCAATTCCCTTTACGACCTCAGCTGAACCAGCCGCCATTGATTCAACCGCTAGTTTTGTATCAGCTTGAATATAATCAATGATATCTTTTATTTGCATTGTTGATTGTGCGGATTGCTCAGCAAGTTTTCGCACCTCATCAGCAACAACTGCAAAACCTTTTCCATGCTCACCTGCACGAGCAGCTTCAATTGCAGCATTTAAAGCTAAAAGATTTGTTTGATCAGCAATTTGCGTAATTGCCTCTACAATACGTCCGATTTCATTAGAACGTTCACTTAGTGTTTGTACAGTGTTTTCAAGTGCTTGGACAGTACTTTGAATCATTTTCATTTGGCCAATTGCTGTTTGAATAGTTTTGTCTCCTATCACAACAGCTTCCATTGCTTTATTCGACATCTCATTAACGGTATCGGACTTTACTGCAATTTGCTGAATGGATGAAGACATTTCAAGTACAGCGTTATTGCTATCATTAATTGTTTCGGCTTGCAAATCAACCGTTTCAGCAAATGTTTGAATGGAATCAACAATTTGCGATGTAGCTCGTTTATTTTCTGATGTACTGGCTGTAAGTTCCTCCGATGATGCAGCTAACTGATTTGATTCCTCACCAATGTTACCAACTACACCACGTAAAGATAGAATCATTTTATTGAATATATCCGCCAATTTACCTATCTCATCATGTCTTTTAATTTCAATTAAATTACGTAAATCACCATCTCCTACCTGCTCAGCTACTGTTGACAACTTTTGTAATGGGTGAATGATTGATCTTATAATGAAGACACCAATGATTCCAAATATGATAAGAGCAATAACAATGACTGTCATAGTGTTTGTTAAAATTGGTTTTGTGACAGTTGCTACATCTGCTAAATCCATAGTACCAACAATTTTCCAACCTGTTAGTTTATTGGTAGTAAAAAACACTTGATACTCTTTTCCATCTTCCTTCATGGTAAAACTACCATCTTCTTTTCCTTGCATCTTTTCTATATATGACTTTTTGAGCTCCGATCCTACCTCTAACTGTGGATCAGCAATAATAAGATTATTGGCATTTACTAATGTAGCATAGCCATTATCACCTATTTCCACTGAATTCACTAGCTCGGAAATTCCGTCTAAATTTAGACCAATAGAAATAACTCCTGAACGATCCTGTAAACCAGCTGATACTGCTAATATTAATTCACCTGTAATCGTTGATTTATATGGATCAATCATAACGTTTTTGCCAGGTGATTCAATAGCCGTTAAGTACCATGGTCGCGTAAATGGATCATAATCAGTTGAGGATTCAGCTTGTGGTTCACGCATAAATTTGTGCCCCTCAATTGCCAAATTGACAACAGAGACATTGCTATGTAAAGCATTATATTTTTCTAATTCCTTTAAAGCATCTGCATCTTGCACATTCTTATTAAAAGAAGCAGCTAAATACTCCACATCACTTTGAATAGGTGATATCTCATTTGAAATTAGTGTATTTAATAAATCGACATTTTCGCGTGAGCTTTTACTTAATTCCTTATAATATTGATCAGAAGCCTTCAAATATGAAAACGTACCAATAGCAATGCTTGGGATTAAAAGTGTCAAAGTAAACGCCCATATTAATCGGGCTCGCACGGAAAAGCCTCTTCTTTTTCGATGATTTTTCATAATAACTACCACCCCATAGTAAATTTTTCTATCCAAAACTTACTATACACATAATATAGATGAAAAATTTATTTTTTGTTATTTCTAAATATTGATGAAAAACTTAAATTGAGAATTAGCTTAGAGTATCTTCTCTCCCGTGCCTTACTTCTCTCACACTTTCTGCAAAAACTACTTGTAGCAGTTGTATGATGTTAACAAAACAAAAAGCTGCCTCATTACGAGACAGCTCAAAAAAAAAATTATTAATTTAGCGTACTTCTGTGCCTTCAATTGTTGCAATAGCTTTTAACACTTTGTTATGTGCTGCAACAACCTCTTCATCTGTTAAAGTACGTTCTGGATCGAAGTATGTTAGGGAGAATGCCACTGACTTTTTACCAGCCTCCATTTTTTCCCCTTCATAAACGTCGAATACACGAACGTCTTTCAATAATTTCACGCCTGCCGAACGAATAGCAGTAATGACTTCTCCAGCTGTTGTTGCACGGTTCATGATAAGCGCAATATCACGAGACATTGCTGGGAAACGAGGCACTGGTGTATAGGCAAGAGGTGCTTCTTTTGCATTAGCATTTAATAATGTTACGAGATTCATTTCCATTACATATGTGTCTTTTACACCCCATGCTTTTTGTTCTGCTGGATGTAATCCACCGATAATGCCGACTTGTTCACCGTCAAAAAGAATGCTTGCAGTACGTCCTGGGTGTAATCCATCTACTTCAGCTTTCACAAATGAAATACGGTCCTCTAAACCAAGCTTACCGATAACACCTTCTACAATGCCTTTTAAGACGAAGAAATCTACTGCTTTTTTCTCACCCTGCCAAGCATGGTCAAGCCATTTTCCTGTTACTACTGCCGCCACATGCTCTTCCTCATATGGTAGCCCCTCTTCTGATTGACCAAGGAATACTGAACCGATTTCATACAATGCTACATTGTCAGCTTTACGTGCAACATTATAAGCAGCCGCTTCAATTAAATGTGGGATAAGACTTTGACGTAGTGTTGAACGGTCCTCGCTCATCGGCATTAGTAAACGTGTTACTGGCTCAGCTTTCAATGCAAAGCGTTGTGACAATGAATCTGAAGTTAATGAGTAAGTGACAGCTTGGTAAAGACCTGCCCCTTCCATGTAACTACGAACTACACGACGATTTGCTTGATATGGCGTTAGACGACCTGCTTGGTTTGCTCCCTCTGGTAAAGTCATCGGAATTTCATCATAGCCATATAGACGAGCAATTTCCTCTACAATATCTTCTTCAATTTTAATATCTTGACGACGTGTTGGTGCATCAACGATTAGTAAACCATTTGCTGCTTCTACGCCAAACTTAAGACGCTCTAAAATAGACAGCATCTCTTCTAACGAAATTTTCATACCTAAACGTTCATTGATGAAATCAGGAGAAACGACAACACGTGCTGGTGATTTATCTAGTTCATCCACGATGCATGTTCCTTCTAACACTTCACCACCAGCAAGTTCAGCTAGTAGTGCTGCAGCACGTTCTGCAGCAGGTAGCACACGGTTAGGGTCTACACCCTTTTCAAAGCGAGCAGAAGCATCTGAACGCAGTCCAAGGTGACGAGATGTTTGACGTACAGATAAGCCGTCGAAGTAAGCAGATTCGATTACAACTGTTGTTGTAGAATCATTTACTTCAGAGTTTGCACCGCCCATTACACCTGCGATCGCTACTGGCTCCTTGCCATTTGTAATGACTAAATCTGTTGCTTTTAATGTACGCTCTTGCTCATCTAAAGTCGTGATTTTTTCGCCCTCTGTTGCTTTACGTACTACGATTTCACCTGTTGCTAAGCTATCGTAGTCAAAGGCATGAAGTGGTTGACCGTATTCCATTAAAATGTAGTTCGTTACATCGACAACGTTATTGTGTGGGCGTACGCCTGCTGCCATTAAGCGATTTTGTAGCCACATCGGTGATTCTGCGATTTTTACATTTTTCACAACTTTCGCTACATACATTGGGTTCGCTTGTAAATCTTCTACTCGAAGTTTTAACATGTCTTCAGCTTTTTCAGAAGATGTGCTGTAGGCGATTTCTGGATATTTCACTTCTTCGGAAAGAATTGCGCCAACTTCATACGCCACGCCTAGCATTGACAGTGCATCTGAGCGGTTTGGTGTTAGACCAAGCTCTAATACTGTGTCACGTAGACCTAAAATAGCAAGGGCATCTGAACCGACCTCCGCACCCTCCGGAAGCACATAAATACCTTCAGAATATGCTTTAGGCACAAGTTTCCCTTCGATTCCTACCTCTTGTAATGAACAAATCATACCGTTTGATTCATGTCCACGAAGTTTTGCTTTTTTTATTTTAATGCCGCCTGGTAAATGTGCGCCCGGACAAGCGACAATAACCTTTTGACCAGCATCAACGTTTGGAGCACCACAAATAATTTGTTGTGGCTCAGCTTCACCAACATCCACTTGGCAAATATTTAATTTGTCCGCTTCAGGATGTTTCTCTTTTGATACGACATAGCCGACAACAATTTTATCCATTCCGTTAGCACGGTCAATTACTGCATCTACTTCAATTCCAGAGCGTGTAATTTTTTCAGCTAACTGTTCAGTCGCTAAATCCTGTGTATTTACATAATCTTTTAACCATTCTAATGATACTAACATCTTTTATCCCCCTTACGCCTCTGTTCGCTCGAATTGTGATAAGAAACGTGTGTCACTTGTATAGAAATGACGAATATCGTCGACACCATATTTCAACATTGCGATACGTTCAGCACCAATACCGAATGCAAAGCCTGACACTTTCTTCGGATCATAGCCAGACATTTCTAGTACTCTTGGATGCACCATACCTGCTCCTAAAATTTCAATCCAGCCTGTGCCTTTACAAATGTTACAGCCTGAACCACCACATTTGAAGCACGAAATATCCATTTCAACAGAAGGCTCTGTGAATGGGAAGAAGCTTGGGCGAAGTCGAATTTCACGGTCTGCACCGAACATTTTTTTCGCTAATGTATCAAGCGTACCTTTAAGGTCACTCATGCGAATATTTTCACCAATCACTAACCCTTCAATTTGCATGAATTGATGAGAGTGTGTAGCATCATCATTGTCTCGACGGAATACCTTCCCTGGGCAAATAATGCGAATTGATTCACCTTTTTTTGCCTCCATAGTGCGAGCTTGAACAGGTGATGTCTGTGTACGTAGTAATATTTCCTCGGAAATATAGAACGAATCCTGCATATCACGAGCAGGGTGTCCCTTCGGTAAGTTCAGTGCTTCGAAGTTATAATAATCCTTTTCCACTTCTGGACCTTCTGCAATTTCATAACCCATACCGATAAATAAATCTTCAATTTCTTCAATAACACGTGTTAATGGATGACGATTCCCAATTTTAATTTCACGTCCAGGTAAAGTGACATCAATCGACTCACTTGCTAATTTTTCAGCAATGGCCGCTTCCTCTAATACAGCTACTTTTCCCTCTAACACAGCAGTTACATTTTCACGAACAGTATTAACTAAAGCACCCATTTTCGGGCGTTCCTCTGCTGATAATTTCCCCATACCTTTTAATAAATCAGTGATCGGTCCTTTTTTCCCTAGATACGCTACTCGCACATCATTTAATTCCTTTAAATTTGCTGCCGCTTCAATTTTAGCAAGTGCTTCTTGCTCTAATTGCTTTAATTGCTCTTCCATGTAATAAACCCTCCTTGATTAAATCAATTTCGCCTTGGCGTAATTGTAGCTGTCGCTTTGCTTTCGCTACAGAAAACATTTGCCGCTGACGCTTCGCTTTCGCGCAGATAAACAATGCGTCCGGATTTTGAATTGTGCCGGCACAATTCATTCCTTTGAAAATCCGTGACATCCGCCGGAGGCTTTACCTTCATTCAGTAAGTATTTGGACACCCACTGAAAAGGAACCACATCCGCATTTATCTCACCACCATTAATGGTGGGAGTCTTCTGCTGAATGAAGATAAATGCCAAATGATGGCATAAAAAAACTCGCCCCTAAAAAAGGGACGAGGACATTTTCGCGGTACCACCCTAGTTATTGCAAGGCACACTCCTAGCAATCACTTCATTGACATAACGACTAGATTAAAGCCGGCATACCTTTACAGCATTTCGCTGGTCCCGGTAGCTGCTCGCGGGGTGAATTCAAAACTGCATTGGTACGGCACTGGCTCTCAATATCCGCCTGCGCTCCCTGTCGTCCATTCACAATCTTTACTACTTCCCGGTCAAAGCATTTTAGTATTCATGTATACATTTTACATGTGATTATACAATACTATACCAATTCAAATCAAGAGCCATGTGCCTATTGCCATCGATATTGATAGTTCTATCTGCAATTTTAGGCTCATCATCAAAAATTGTGGATGACATTTGATCAATTATGCCTCGGCATAATTCCATGACATCCGCCGGAGGCTTTAACTTATTTCAGCGGATGTTTGGACACCCACTGAAAAGTGACATAAAACCGCATTCAACTCACCACCTATAGAGGTGGGAGACTTCTGTACCTGTCGCTACGCTTTCGGTACAAAAGAGATTTGTAGCTGACGCTTCACTTTCGCTACCAAAACACTTGCTGAAAGAAGGTAAAACATATGCCATGTCTTAGTTGATTGGAGTGGAGACTGGGCGACTCCTTGGGGATCAGCGATAGAGGAACGAAGGCTAAGAGCATCACATCCTGTGATAACGCCTTCGTGACCAACGTCGTGTTGGCCCGAGACCCTGGAGCGAGCACATAGGGGAACGAAGGCTAAAACCATCACGTCCTGTGATAACGCCTTCGTGACCAACATCGGTGCTGCTGCCGCTACGTTAGCACTACGCTTTCGCGCAAAAAACATCTGTTGGCCCAAGCGGCTCATCGGACGCCCCCAGGAAGCTCTGCTCTGTGCGAAAGCGAAGCGTCAGCAACAAAGCGCCCAGTCGGAACGGAAATCAATCACTCGTCATGGTAATAATTGGTAATTTTAACAATTTCACTATATTCTTTAAATTACAATTATGATTTCTTTTATTAACTACTTAACAAATCCATATAAAACGATTCCTGTTGCTACTGCTACGTTTAAAGACTCTGCTTGTCCCAAAATTGGAATAATAATATTTTGATCTGTCATTGAAAGTAGTTGTGGATGAATGCCACTCCCTTCATTCCCCATCATGATAGCGAATGCACCAGTATGCTCAATATCACTATAAACTACTGCATCCTCATCTAAAGCAGTTCCAAATACTGGTACACCATTGTCCTGTAGCTGCTCAATCCATTCCTCTAAATCACCACGAAGGACAGGAATATGGAAATGTGAGCCTTGTGCAGAGCGAAGCGTTTTAGGATTATATAGATCCGCACAGCCCTTGCCGAGTATGACTGCATCCAAACCAGCTGCATCCGCAGTACGAATCATCGTCCCAATATTCCCTGGATCTTGGACGGCATCAATTAGTAGCACCTTGCGCCACGAAGCCGTTACATCTTCTTCTAACAAAGGTTGCTTACAAACTGCAAATACACCTTGAGATGTCTCCGTTTCAGCAAACTCCTTGGCAACAGCCGCTGTTACTTCAACCACGGCTACATTATCAATCGGCCAAAGTATTGGTAAATCTACACCTTCACGTACAATTAGCTGTAGTACCTGCTCGTTATTTTTTAATGCTTCCTCTACCAAATGGAATCCCTCTACTATGAATTCTCCAGATCTTTCACGCTCTTTACGTGTTGTCGCAAGCTTCTTCCAATATTTCACTAACGCATTTTGCGTAGATTCAATTCTTTTCATCGTACCTCGTACCGCCTTTTTCCTATATATTGTTCATTATTATACAGTAGAAAACGATAAATTACATAGTCATGCAAAAAACAGTTTAATTGTTCTTTCTCCATTTACCAATCATTGGCAAACAATGCCCCCTGACGGAACGGAAATCAACTCCACGCTATTACGATGAGCCATACATGCTAAGATATTTTGCCATCATCTGTATTTTGGTATGACATTTTGTTAAAACGTATACCATGTGAAAAAGTTGATTGGAGTGGAGGCTGGGCGACTCCTTGGGGATTAGCAATAGAGGAACGAAGGCTAAAACCATCACGTCCTGTGATAACGCCTTCGTGACCAACCTCGTGTTGGCCCGAGACCCTGGAGCGCAGCGAAGCGGCTCATCGGACGCCCCCAGGAAGCTCTGCTCTGTGCGAAAGCGTAGCGACGGCAACAACAAATGTTTTCTGTAGCGAAAGCAACGCGTCAGCTACAAAGCACCCAGCCGGAACGGAAATCAACCCCACGCTATGGAAATGAGCAAAATTATTCCCTACTAGATAATGGGGGAATTCAGTGATATATGTTATAATTTTCAATATTTTAAGAATGCACAACGGGGATGAAAATAAATGAAAAAAAATGTACATGTAGTAGGTGCAATTATTGAAAATGATAAGCACGAAATTTTTTGTGCCTTAAGAAATCCTAATATGGTACTAGCAAATTATTGGGAATTTCCTGGTGGTAAAATCGAAGAGGGCGAATCGCCTGAACAAGCTTTATCTCGTGAAATATTAGAGGAATTTAATTGCTCTATACAAGTTGAGGAAAAGGTTGAGGATACCATTTATGAATATGAAAAATTTATCGTACGCTTAGAAACATTTAAAGCGTCGATAACAAAGGGAGAGCCGGTCATGCTAGAACATGCTGAAATTAGATGGGTTCCTCGAAATGAACTTCTCAATCTTAATTTTGCTCCCGCCGATATTCCCGCAATCAATAAAATACTTGCAGAAGAATAGTAGAGAGAAAAGAGCAGCAATGCCTAGATGAAACTCTACATTCTGCTCTTTCTTATTACGCCCTCATTTAAAGCCATTTTTTATTTGGCGGAATACTTTGAGGAAAATGAAATACATTAAACGGATCGTATTTTCCCTTTACTTCTCTAAGCATTCTAAGGTTACGACCATAATAGGCAGTTGGCCAATCTTTTATAAAACGATCGGGGAAATTCACATAATCACCAGTAGTGTAAGGTGACAAAGCCCTTCTTAAATTCTCCACCCACTGAATATTTCTTTCTTCCTCTTTCGGCTTTTTCCACGAAGTAATATACTCCTGAGCAATTAAAGCATTTCTATAATAATAAGCTGTTCGGCTTGACGCAATTTGACTTACCTCCCCTCTAAGAGATTGCTGCCAAATGGACGTATCTCTATTTGGGGCGTTAGATAAAAATTCTTTCATTTGAACAATTGCAGCATGAGGGAATGGCCTTTCAATAAAGGATCCTGACCTTTTACGAAAAGCTGGTTTATTGCCGCTCGGTAAGTCAAAAAATTCTACAGCTTTAATATACGGTACTTCCTTTATCCATATATTCGTTGGTGAACCTGTTTTTCTTATAGGACGGAGTAGTTTCTTTAGTTCAGATGCTGTACCTATAAACTCACCTTGAGCTACAATTTCACCAACTTCCTTAGATTTAAGCTCAATCTGTGAGGTCAAGCGTTCATCTGTATACGGTGCCCATTTTTGCCATGCGTCAAACGCTCGTTCAAAATCTTCCCATTCCCATGTAATGGAGAAAATCGATACATTAGAAATAGGATGCAGTTTAAATGTAAGAGCTGTAACGATGCCAAAATTCCCACCGCCCCCGCCACAACTTGCCCAAAATAAATCACTATTTCTCTGCTTATCAGCTTGGATTACTTCAGCCCCTTCATGACCACTTGCAACAACTATTTCCAGTTCTAATAGATTGTCACATGTCAGCCCAAATGGACGCGATAGCATGCCAATTCCTCCACCAAGCGTCAAACCAACAACCCCTACACTACCTTCAGTTCCTGCTGGGATTGTAAACCCATTTTCCCATAATACCCGATACACTTTTCCTAAATTAGCACCTGCTTCAATTCTCGCTGTCATATCTTTCTGGTTAATTGTTATGTCATTCATTTCACTAACATCTATAACAAGACCTTCATTTAATAATGAATAATTTTCATAATTATGTCTCCCACTTCTGATTCGAAATGGTTCATTATTTTCTCTCGCCCATCTTAATGCATGGATAACGTCTTTCGTATTTTGACAAAATACAATGATACTCGGAAATTTGGGATCATTTAAGTTATTATTTGTTCTTGCTTGCTCATAGTCCGGATCTTTAGGGGTAACAATTCTTCCTGTGAGCTTTACTTTCTTCAACATCCAGCTCCTCTCTCAAATGATGCATTGCATATGTTTTATCCTATGCATATCACTTGGAAAGAATATGAAGATTGAAATTTTTATCACGTAAAAATTAAAGATAAATGCTCATTCTCTTTATTCATACATATGATGCTATATTGAAACCACTAAGGAGGTGTCCTAATGATTATTCATGTGGTAAGCGCAGGTGAAACGCTTTGGCAAATTGCAAACAGCTATTCTGTACCTATCAATTCTATTATTCAATTAAACGCTTTATCTAATCCAGATCAATTAGTAATCGGGCAAGCACTTGTTATCCCTTCTACCTACACAACCCATATTGTAAAAAGGGGTGACACCTTATGGTCGATCTCCCAACATTACGGGGTGACTATGCAATCGATTATCACAGAAAATCATTTAACGAATCCAGATGTTTTAACACCTGGAACTAGACTAATTATTCCACCCACTACACATATTGTGCTGCCAGGAGAAACTCTATCGCAAATTGCTACACAATATGGAACGACTGTTCAAGCAATTGTTTTAGAAAATGGAGTTTCAGATCCAAACATGATTTATGCTGGTGCGCATTTGATTATTCCGAGAGCAAAGCCTTCCATTGAAGTAAATGCTTATACGTATGAAGAGCCTAAAGAAGCCATACAGTCGATTAACGCAATCGGCCATCTACTAACTTATTTTAGTCCCTTTGCTTATATGGTGAAGGAGGATGGAACATTACAACCTATAAAGGATAAAGAAATGATCGATGCAGCTATTGCCAAAAACATTACACCTATGCTGACACTTACGAATTTCTCTTCCACAGAAACTGGTTCCAACTTATCACATGTTATTTTATCTAGTGCAGATTTACGGGAAAAGGTTATCAACAATACTTTGCAAGTGATGCAGGAGAAGGGCTATAAAGTGCTAAACGTTGATTTTGAGAACGTTCTACCGGCAGATCGTGAGAATTACAACACTTTCCTCCAATTAGCTGTTGATCGTCTTCACCCAAAAGGATTCCTAGTATCAACGGCACTTGCGCCAAAAACGAGCGCAACGCAGGCAGGAACTTTATATGAGGCACATGATTATGAAGCACACGGAAGAATTGCAGACTTTGTCATTTTGATGACATATGAGTGGGGATACCGACTTGGTCCACCACAAGCCATTTCACCCATTAACGAGATGAGAAAAGTTGTGGAATATGCTTTATCAGTTATGCCTGCTAACAAAATATTTTTAGGCTTTGAAATTTATGCTCGCGATTGGCTCCTACCGCACGTTAAGGGCCAAGAGGCGGAAACATTCAGCTCTCAAGAAGCCATTAACAGAGCAATAAAACATGGCGCAACCATTCAATATGATAGGACCGCACAGTCACCGTATTTCCGTTATGTTGATGAACAAGGTAAAAATCATGAGGTATGGTTTGAAGATGCTAGAAGTGCACAAGCTAAGTTTGACATGACGAAGGAATATAATCTTCGTGGTATTAGCTATTGGGCATTAGGTTTTCCTTTCCCACAAAACTGGGCACTATTAAATAATGAGTTTTCCATCAAAAAGGTTTCATTATAAACGTAGGGTGATTTTCGGTAGCAGTGGTTGTCCGATAAACCACTTTAGTCAAAAAGTTGTTGATTACGAAGGCGATATTATGGCTAAGTATGTGCATTTAAGGCTTATTTATTAACCCAAAAAGCCCTATACATTTCTACAATATATTCTTACTTTCCCTAGTTTTTCCCATGATAAAAAATCAATTCAGAGCCATATTAAGAAATATCAAAGCGAAAGGAGAAACTGAACATGGGAAGAGACAATAAGCAAGGTCAAAGCGCCAACAAAGGGTCTTTGCCTCAAACGCCAAAAAACCAAAAAATAGCGCCAGACAAAGCTAGTGAAAAAGCTAGTGAAGAATTTTCTCAAGAGTTTATGAACATGATTAATTCAGTCACTAAAGAAGGCAAGACGAAAAAATAAGGAGGCCTTCAAGTGGATTACACACGTGCACAAGAAATTGTCGCCTCACCAAAAGAATATGAAGTAAGCTATAATGGCGTATCTATCTGGATTGACAAGCTTCATGATGATGGTAAAACTGCAACTGTCCATTTACGCCGTTCTTTAGAGGAACGATCCGAAGTGGATTTAGGAGAATTAAAAGAAGAGTACCTCGTACATTAAACTTTATCCTCAAATAAAAAAACTGCTTACTTCCTGTGGTGAAGTAAGCAGTTTTTATGTTGTTGAAAAACTATTATTCCTGGCTTATTAAGTATCTTCTGGAAACGTTTCGGCTAGAGCTTTCCTGAGGGCGTTCGATGATCCCCAAGGAGTCGACCAGCCTCCACTCCAATCAAACACTTCATCATTCTAACTTCTATCTGCCACTTTGATGGTTCTATCCACGACTTTGGCTGCTTATCCGTCACTTTGACTCTTCTTTCCGTCGCTTTTGCCTTTCTATCCATCGCTCAACTTCTCACCTATGAAAATCCCAACTTTAAATGACGTAATCCTCTTCATATTTAAACTTTGTTAAAATATCACTCGCTCGATTGTGTAACTCTGTGAAGGTTTTGGAAATCTGTTCAGCAGAAATCGGTTTACTAAATAAATAGCCTTGAATATAATCACAATCACCGTTAATAAGGAAAGCAAGCTGCTCCACTTCTTCAATTCCTTCAGCAACAACCTTTAATCTCAAATGCTTCGCCATTGATAAAATCATGGAAACGAGCGCCTCATCGTTTGGGTTATGCTGAATATTTCGAACGAACGCCCGGTCAATTTTTAAGCAATCGACTGGAAAATCTTTTAAATATGAAAGCGATGAATACCCTGTCCCAAAGTCATCAACAGCAATTTGAATTCCAATTGCCTTTAATTCATGAAGTAGCTGTGTCATTTGATCGATATTCATCGTCATACTTTCCGTAATTTCTAATTGTAAATAGTTTGGTTCTAAATTTGTTCTTTGTAAAATCTCTTGCACCATTTGCACTAAATCTTGCTGAAATAATTGCCCAAGCGACAAATTTACGGCAACCTTTATTGGTGGCAATCCTTGCTCTTTCCAGGCATTCGCTTGAAAGCATGCTGTCTCTAAAATCCATTTCCCTAATGGAATTATAAGACCAGATTCTTCTGCAATTGGGATAAACAACTCAGGTGAAACAAATCCACGGGTTGGATGACGCCAACGTACTAGCGCTTCTACAGATTCAATTTTACCCGTTTTTAAATTTACTTGAGGCTGAAAATCTAAGTAAAATTCTTCATTAGCTAATGCTTTATGGAGCTCTTGTTCAAGCAAAATACGATCAGTAAGGCCATTTGACATATACGGCTTATAAAAAAGAACTCTTTGAGGTATTTGGCTCGCTTCCTTCATCGCTAACTGCGCATGCATTAAAAGCTCTTCACCTGAGCAATTTTCCTCATGGAGGGCAATTCCAATATTAAGATTCCCGTTGAGTGTGAATAATTGTACTTGTAATGGTCTTTGCATAGCGCTCTTCAAGTTCAAGCAAAATTGCACTAACTCTTCTCTCGTCTTCACATGATTAATATAAATAATAAACTGCCCCTCATGAAGTTTTGTAGCAAAATAATGAGGAGGTAATATGGCTTGAATTCTCTCAGCTACGAGCTTCATCATTGTATTAGAATAATTAATGCCTATAGATGAGCGGATAGCGGCAAGGCGATCAATCTCAATCGCAACGATTGCTTTTTGACGACTATTGTCATGTAAATCCTCTTTTAAGGTTTTCAATAATAAATGCTCATTTGGAAGCTTTGTAATATCATCGTGAAAAGCTCGAAAATGAAGCTCCTGCTGCGAATACTCAAGATCTTGCTTTATTTTTAAAAGCTGTTGATATGGTTTTTCAACAGTTGTATAGTAAATGGCTTTTAGGAAAAAGAAGAATGCAAAAAATTGATAAATTAATGCTGAAAAGCCCCAAATTGATTTCAAATCTTTGATGAATGCAAAGAAAATATCACTAATAATTAAATAAACTGCTGCGGTAATAAGCCACATAACTCGTTTAGGCAACTTTTGTTTATACTTACTTAAAATCACTATCGTTACACCTTGTAAGACAGCAGATAATAAATGAACAATAGAGTTTGCTTTAAGCAACATTTGTTCTTCGAGTAAAAAATATTTTGAAGAGAAATACACTAGAAAAAGGCTCAGTAGCACAAATAAAAAGGAACTGCTATATGTATAATTACGATCATTCATCGTTAAGCGTTTTTTAGGCTTTAAAATAATAAAGAGAAAACCGATTGATAAGCATAAACGCATGATTAAATCCAACCATATTTCCAAATATAGTGTTTCAGCCATTGGATATTGAGCAATAACCAAGCTCACCATTTCCAACAAGGCGATAATAAAAAATAAATTACCTATGTATAATGTTTGATTTGATAATAAGTGTGAAAAAACGAGCCAAGATTGAATAGCGATTGCCATTGTAAAAACAATGATTAGTACTTGTATAATCAAGTTCAAACAAATATAACTTTCTTCCTTAAAAAAACCAAATACCTGATTGCTTAAACCTAATAGTGGCATGACTAGGAATAATGGCAATACTATATACCAAATCTCTTTCTTTTCTATCTCTAATCGATTCAACCCTTTTTCCAACAGAAACCCTCCATACCAATATTCATCAAATTATACGGGTAATATCACCTATATAAAGGAAATATAAAAATAAAAATTGTACTTTTTTTTGACTTATTACGAATCATAGCATTTTTATTGGAAGTTGTATGCAATTATGAAAAGTATGCCAATATTCATTTTTCTTTGATATTAGCATACCTTTGATGCTTTATAGCACTATTCTTCTTTAGAATATAACAACTCGCGAAGCTTAATCATTATTCTTGTGCGTCTTTTTTTAACAGCCTCTACAGATAAACCTAGTTCTTTAGCAATTTCAAAGTAACTGTAACCTTCTTCATAGAAAAGTAGTAATATTTTTCTGTCTTCAAATTTTAAATGAGACATAATACATTCTATAAGAACTGGATTTCTGTCACTTATTGCATGATCTCGAATATAATTTATCGTTTCATGATCCATAGGTGTATTCATATTTTCAAAACTCTTTTCCTTTGAAAGCTCTTTTAAAATTTCTCCTTTCACAGTTGTATAAATATAAGCAGAAAACAATCCTTTTGTTTGATCCGCTTTACGCCAAGCATCCCACACGGCTATGGTTGCTATATGACGATAATACTCAAAATCCTTATAAATTTGGCACTTTACCAAAATCGACGTGATCATCGGCTGGGCTAATTCTAATACTTCATCAAATGGTAGTTCAGGTGATAACTCTTTTTTATTTTGCTGTGTTGTCATTCTATTGTCCTGTCGACTGTGCACAGTCCATTATTCCTAGGTGCCTTTATCTTAGTTACTATACTAGGAGGATGTCGAACAGCTCTTTTGTCAGTATGATTAGAAAGTCTTTATAAGTCCTTTTTAATATTTATACATAACAACAGTATGATATTTTAAAAATCATATCTTTTAGCTGTCACACTATACATATTTCTTAAAAGGTTGGACAAATTACTACTAAGGAGGCGAAATAGATGAATTTTCAAATAAGAGATGCGATTACGACAAACGTACATGGTCAATCAGCGGCTGAATTTAAGGACATTGTCGAAGATGCAATTAGCCGTGGTGAAGAGCATTTACTTCCAGGGCTTGGTGTGTTTTTTGAAAAATGGTGGCAGCAATCTAGTCCTACTGAGCAGGATGAATTTGTTCAAAAACTTGAAAAAGTCTTTGCTCACTAATTTTTTATAGACGGTTCATTCCATTTCCAATAAATGCATGATAAAGTTTAACTTATCAGAAAATTAGGAGGGATTGGAATGACTGTTGCTGTAGAATTAATAGTAAATCAACTAAAAAAGGTTTTAACTGAAGAACAGGTGTCAACAAACGAAACGGTGCGACAGCTACATGGAAGGGACGAATCTCATCATACAATGAGCTTACCAGATATCGTTGTCTTTCCTCGTTCCACGGCCGATGTCAGTGCCATCTTGAGAATTGCGCATGCGGAACGTGTCCCAGTCGTACCTTTTGGTGTTGGCTCAAGCTTGGAAGGAAATGCAATTCCCATTGCAAATGGCATTTCTATCGATTTCTCTGACATGAATGCTATTTTAGAAATTCGACCAGATGACCTGCTAGTAAAAGTACAACCGGGTGTAACACGTGCTCAATTGAATAAAGAATTAAAAAAACATGGACTTCAATTCACAGTTGACCCTGGTGCTGATGCTACACTTGGTGGAATGGCCGCAACGAATGCCAGCGGTACAACAGCAGTGCGATATGGTGTTATGCGCGATCAAGTACGAGATTTAGAGGTTGTACTCGCAGACGGTTCAGTCATTCATACCGGTAGCTTAGCTGTAAAGTCTTCTTCTGGTTATCACTTGAATGGCCTTTTCATTGGCTCTGAGGGTACGCTAGGTTGCTTTACAGAATTAACTTTACAAGTCTATGGTATCCCCGAATTTGTAGCGGCGGGACGTGCAGTTTTTGCGACAGTTGGCGATGCTGTCAGTACAGTAACCGCATTGCTGCAAGCGGGCATTTCAATTGGCCGTGTCGAACTGGTCGATGAAGCCTCTATCAAACAAGCAAATATTTATAATGAAACATTCTATGATGAAAAACCAACACTATTTTTAGAATTTCACGGAAATGAAGCAGGTATGCATGCCGATATAGAATTTGCTAAAGAAATTTTTGAGGACTTTGGCTGTCTTTCTGTTGAATTTGAACAAGACAATGCGGCACGTAATAAGCTCTGGGAAGCACGCCATTCATTGGCCTATGCATATATCCATGCTTATCCAGGAAAAAAGCTTATGTCGACTGATGTTTGTGTACCAATATCTATGCTTGCTGAATCCGTTTTATATGCTCGTGAACAGCTTGATGATGTTGGTCTTGCAGGCGGAATAGTAGGTCATGTTGGAGACGGTAACTTCCATGCCTTGTTAATGTTAGATCCAAACGATGCCGAGGAGCAGGCAAAAGCAGACCGCTTCAATGAACATATTGTCCAATATGCTTTGCTGCGTGGTGGTACTTGTACTGGTGAACATGGTGTTGGTATTGGAAAAATGAAATATCAATCTACAGAGCACGGTACATCTCTATTAGTGATGAAGAGCATAAAGGCAGCACTTGATCCACATAATATTATGAATCCAGGGAAAATTTTCAGCATGTAATATAGATACTTAATAATAAACACGATCTCACCATGACCGGAGAGACCGTGTTTATTATTGTAGATTATTAACGACTGTTACGCTCCGTGCCAAGTGCACTTGGTATCATCGTTTCAACCAGATAATCGCCTTCTTCAAAGATAATTTTTTTCAATTCAATATTAAAAAATTCCTTCATCCTTGCTTCTGTCATTACTTCCTGTACGTTACCGTAAACGACCCCTTTTTCTTTTGCTGTCATTAAGACTCGATCTGCTAGATAAAATGCATGATTTGGGTAATGAGTATTGATGATGCATGAAATACCACGTTCCTTTGATAAACGCTTAATAGTTTGTAAAATAACTATTTGTTTTTGAATATCCAAATGCGACTCTGGTTCATCTAAAATCAAAACTTCTGGCTCAGAAACAAGAGTTCTTGCAATTAAAGCTAACTGCAACTCACCACCACTAATTTCATTGCATGATTTTTTAGCAAGATGTAAAATATCAATCGTCTTCAGCGCTTGATAAGCGGCTTCCAAATCCTTCGCAGATGGCTGAGCTAGCGTGCTAATATACGGAGCCCTTCCCATTACGACAAGCTCTTCTACTGAAAATCCAAATACCATTTTATGTGCTTGAGGTACATAACCAACACGTTTCCATAGTTCTTTACGATTTAATGTTGCAAGTGGTTTGTCGTCGATTAAAGTCTTTCCTTTTTTCCATTCAAGTAACCCTGTTATACATTTTAACATCGTCGTTTTCCCTGCTCCGTTCGGACCTAGAATCGCCATTATTTCACCAGGCTCCAATGAGAAATTGATATTTTATCGTATTTTAAGACTCCTGAATAATCAATTTATCATAGATAAATCGCTCATATAGCAAAAACCCATGTATTTTGAGGTAATTCTCAATACATGGGTTTTAATTAAATGCACCTATATAAGACAAATATCAAGATTACTTAGTATAGAGTTCACATACTTGCTTCTTCCTTATCTAATAATTCAAAGAAAAACTCCCATTCTCTGAACAGTAGCATTAATTCTTTGCTACTTTGCAACAATGAATGTTTTTTTATTTTGATATAGTGAGTAAGCAAATTCAATAGTACCGTCATTGTTTCAATTTATACTTTCGAAGTTTCTACATCTTCCTGAAGAGTAATTTTGTTCTTACCAGTTTTCTTGGAGATGTACATACATTCATCTGCTGATTTTAATAGTTTATCTAATGACCCATGGCCAACTGCTATTCCTATTGACATAGTAATTTTAATTTCTTTTTGCACTGTTTCTAATATTTTTTCTGCTAGGCGTTGCGTAAACATAGTATTAGTTACAAGGCCGATTAGCTCCTCGCCACCATATCTAACCCCAAACCCGTTTTCATTTAATATTCTACGCATAATCTCACCTGTTTGCTTTAAAACATAATCCCCGTGTTCATGCCCTTTTTCATCGTTTAATTGCTTAAAATTATCGATGTCACAGAAAATGATTCCAATTTCTTGTTCCTGTATTAATTGTTCTGCCTTCTTCTTGTATAGCCAGCGTCGATTATAAAGCCCTGTTAGTGCGTCAGTAATGACATTTTCACTTGCTTGTCGAAGCATACCTAAAAGCTGTTCTGCATGGTTTATATGATTTAATACAAAGTAAACCGTTGCACCTCCCCAAATAATGCTATCTTCATTAGTAGTTATAGTCAAAATGGCCGAGAGCACCATTATTAGTATTCCTAATCGTTCTTTCCATTCTCCATACGTATATCCACCGGCGATTAAATAGAATAATAAAAGGATTAATGCACCCCCCTTTACAAATGGAATGAAAGTAGCAACTAGAAAAATGGCTATCACAATTTTTATTAAAAGTCGTTCGTTCATTAACCACGGCTTAATTAGTTCTATCAGGAATATACTTATCACTAAGAAAGGGATGTAGAAATTCAACTGCTGGGGCAGCCAAATATAAAAACTCGCTGAAATAATTAATAATAGTTGGCTGATTAACAGTACCATGTTCTCCTTTTTTGCATTTTTCATGGTGATTGTCCTGTTAAACTTCAACCTTATGTATTGATATAAAACACTAATTACAACAGTTAATAAAGGCATATTCAAGTCTTCCTTTCTATATCATAAATGATTAAATAAATTACTTCCTTTTCATTCGTGTCAAAACGCTAGCTGGACACCTCTCATTCTCGAAAAAAAATCTAATAAAAAAGAACCCGCTTCAAAATACCATTAAATAGCCATGTATAATACACCATGACTAATGGTTATTTTGAAGCGGGTTCTTCCCTCTTACTAATCCATTTATATCATTTTATCAAAACATAAACATAATACAATAGACTCAAAAACCATGTTTTTGGAGATTTGAATTAATTTGAGTTAGATGACTAGCCTCTTTAACTCATCTACAACCTGCTTTCTTGTGATTACTTTAAAACACAAAGTAGATGCAACCCCTTGGCAAAAAAAAATAAACTTAAACTAACGTTTAAATATGCTTGCAATGTTTTTAAATAATTTTCTTTTTTGATTTAGACGCTTCCATTTTAATCATGTCACCTGAAATATTAAGCCCTTTCGTGTCTACAAGGTCTTGAAGGTTCCCATATAAGGTATCCAGCAGAAAGGTTATGTTAGCAACTTCATTAAATATACTTAATTCAAAGCGATACCCGTCTGGATGAGCACTTCGATCCCTATTTTTTTTATATCTTTAACTAATTTAGTAATCTTAGAATGATCGTTTTCCCCAAGCTTTCTCTAATGCTTCCATGGATGTTAAACGAACTTCTTGATTCAAGTAATTATTTGTTGTTTTGATACATTCGAACAAATGTGCAATAAAACCATGTATGGAATCACGAATATATTCCAACACATTAATTTTTTCATCATCATTAGAAATATTGGGTGCCATTTTGAGTTCACATTTATAACGATTCATTCGTGGTAAAAAGTTGTCTCTAAGATTTGATAACTCCCCTAACAGCCTCTTTGCCTTTTTAAATTCCTTTTCAGCTCGTCTGCTCATTTTTGTTCACCTCCCTTTCAAAGCACGCAGGCAAGTTAAACGCACTTAAGAGAAATACAAAGCCCGTAAAATTTTTTACTGTTCGTAAAATTTTACGGGCTGCTTGTTATTTATTGAGGTTTTGTCCCAGCCTCAATTATTACTTGTTAGAATCTCACAAAGATGGGATGCTTTTTTGTTTTCTTCAAGCAAATCTTCTTCTAAGCGTGAAATTTGCCTCATTTCAGCAACACCTCTTAGGTTTGATACTGACAATAGTTATGTTTAAGCTGTAAATTTATCGTATTTATAAACATCATGACTTTATTTTAAACCTACTTCATAATTTTCTTCGATTTGCAATACTGGTGGCTGTTCTTTAAGTCCTTTTGTCAATGCAAGCAAATAAATACAGCCTATTATTAACCAACTTACTCCAAGTATTTTTGAGTGGACATCAAGATTCACCAGCAGCAAAATATTAAAAGAAGCACCTAAAATAGGAATAATTAAATATAAGATAGTTCCTTTTAACGAGCGTTCTTTTTTTCTAATATAATAATGAGCAATTACAGCAATATTAACACAAGTATACGCTAGAAACGCTCCGAAATTAATAAATGATGCTACAAGCTCTAAACTTAAAAATAAAGCAAGCAAAGAGAAAACACTAATGAACAGAATATTATTTACAGGTGTTCTATATTTCGGATGCAGGGTGCCAAAGAACTTTTTAGGAAACTGTCCATCTCGCCCCATCGTATAAAGGACTCGTGATGCACTTGCCTGGGAGGACATCGCACTACCCAATACAGCTAAAGCGTAAAGAGCAAGGTATATTGAATACATCACCTTTCCACCAACAAAATTAATAATTTCGTAGGCAGCCGCATCAGGACTATTAAATGTCTGATACGCTGGCCATATAAGATGTGAAAAATATGAAACACATGTAAAGATTAACCCACCACCAAGAGTAATTAAAATAACAGCTCGTGGAATTGTTTTTTTAGGGTTCACTGTCTCTTCTGATAACGCTGTAACTGATTCAAACCCTAAGAAACAAAAACATAATAATGCTGCTCCAGCTATTGTATAACTATAGGGTTCTTTTGAATTAAAGAACGGCTCAAGAGAAAAAAGAGTGGCCGTGCTTTCTCCCATCAAAATTTCCTTAATAGAAAAACCTATAAAAATAAGAATAAAAAGAAATGCAAAAATCGTTATTACTGCGTTTATACTGGAAGCAAACTTCAATCCTTTGATATTAATAAATGTGACGAGCATCAGCATACCTGCAATCCAGACGTAACTAGGAATTATAGGAAAGGCTGCTGAGAAAAAAATACCAAATGCCAAATAATTTACCATAGGCATAAATAAATAATCCATTAAGATCACCCATCCGACAAGAAATCCGACAGAGGGATTGATTGATTTTTGCGTGTAAACATAAGCTGATCCTGAAGTTGGAAATGCAGTTGCCATTTTCCCATAACTATAAGCTGTGAACATCATTACCACTGTAGCAACTATCATTGCCCCCGGAACCATGCCGTGGGAAGTATTAGCCGCAATACCATACATAGTAAAAGCTGTGGTTAATCCCATAAATGAAAAACCAAACATTACAACTGGAATGAGTGTAAGAGTTCTATCTGATTTCCCTATATTTGACATGACAAACGCCCACCCCTTTCCCCCTATTTTACCCCTTTTAAAAAATAGTGTTTATTGTATTACTTCCATAGCTTTATTAATAAGTAGTTTTCTAGAAACCATAAAAAGGTCAGTAAGATGCTAGGTTAGCATTCTATGAATTGTCTAGAATTTTCCCAAAACTTATTTACCTATTGCTTGCAAAGATTCTCGTCAGCAGGTTGACAAAGATAATTCATTGAAATGTATATTACATATTATGTAATTCCCGCAAAAATCTTCACGCAGGCAGCTTTACTGACCTTCAGACTTTTTAATTGGTAGAAGCATGTTCAATAACAATAGATATGAAAAGTAGAAATATGAGATTACTCTAAAGACATTTCATTATTTGGACGATAGTAACTCCATTTTTATATCTGTATAAGGCATGTTATGATTGATCCCAACTTCGTGATGAACAATTTCACCGTTCAGAGTACTGATGCAATTTCTTACTATTACATCATTTTCTATAACATCCTTCAATCCATTATTTGAAATATTCATAATATACTGACCGGTTGTCATCAACATTATGTTTGTCGAGGTTTGTGGACATAATGCAGGCATATTTGGGACACAGTAATGTAGAACATCTAGTTCATAGTAAATTGGTTCCTCTAAAGTCGTATAACGTGAAGTTTCGATTAAACCGGCTCCTGTGATATCAATAATCATAGAATTAGGTTTCATTTTACTGACCATTTCGCGTGTTACAAGAGGCTCAGTTACCCCTGGCAACGGATATATTGTATTAATTAAAACATCACTTTGAATAAGCTCTTCGAACATTAATTCTTCATCCCAATACAAAACGTCCACCTGAGGCAACTGATTGTTCAAATAATCCATACGGTTCAATGATGCTTCTATTATTGTCACATTTAATCCGAGACCCACGGCAACTTGCGCAGCATTGAGTCCAGCATTGCCACCACCAAGAATAAGTACGTTGCTCGACGGTAAACCAGCCAATTTTCGTAGAAGTACACCTTTTCCACCATATCCATACTGTGCATATTTGACTGCTTCAAGCATTGCTAATGTTCCTGCGATTTCACTCATTGGTTTAATCGTAGGTCTAGTTCCATCAGGTAAAACGATTAATTCCATTGATATTGAAGTTACCTTTTTATCTAGTAACGCTTGTAGCATTTCATGATCCACATCTTCCGCTAAATGGAACCATGCCATTATCATTTGATTCTCTTGAAGAAGGTCATATTCATAGGGTTGAAGTTCTTTCACTTTAACAACAAATTCTGCCTTCTCATAAACCTCTTCAATTGTGTTCACGATTTTTGCTCCAGCCAAAACATAGCTCTCGTCACTAAAACCACTAGCATCACCTGCCGAGTTTTGTATTAACACTTGGTGACCGAAGCCTGTTAATTTATTTACCCATGTTGGATTTAACCCCACTCTAGTTTCTGCAGTTTTTAATTCTTTAGGAACTCCTATTATCATTGTGCATTCTCCTTTTGAAATTTATTAGTGTGAATATTATAAATGTTACACATGAATAACAACCCTTGCATTGGACACGAGGTTAAATTTTTATTATTTTATTTTTAACTAAGAGCAATAAATAAAATACCTTAAGGCAGGTCAGCTGAACTTTCATGAATACAACATTAGTGAAAAAAGTAATAATTCTTCCATTATTCATCTATTGTCTGGTCGTTTTCATTTTAAATAAACAAGTGTTATTCTATTGAATAGATTAATAACTGATCAAAAAAGGTGTAAATGATATATTACGATAGATTCTCAGTTAAAAAATACTCTTGTAGACACTGATCCTGTTACTTAGATTAAACAGAAAAATGACTCCATATTTTATGGGATTAGATTTTCTAGTATAGTTGTAATAAAATTACTTTATCAACAGCAAATAAATAAATTGAGGAGGTACATATGCTTACTGTACAAGATGTACTTAAACGCTCACTCTTTTCAAAGACGAGGGTAGTTGCGGGTTCAAACGGGTTGCAACGTCAAGTCAAATGGACGCATGTTCTTGAAATCCCTTTTTTTGATGATACCATCTTTCAGGGAGGTGAACTGATACTCTCCACTGGCTTTGGGTTTGAATGGAAAGACTCCTCTAATACTTCATTTTTGTTTAATCTTATCGAACGCAATGCCTCTTGTTTATGTATAGAACTTGGACACTATTTCGAAGAGATTCCTAAAGAAATGATTGAGATGGCAAATGCGTATAACTTTCCAATTATTATTTTCGAAAAATTCGTAAACTTCGTAGAAATAACACAAGATATACATTCGTTTATCATTAATGCTCATCATGAAAAGTTGGTTGAATTAGATTCAATTTCAAGAGAATTCCATTCTTTGTCACTCACTACACATGGGTTATCAAATATATTAAAACTGTTGCAACAGAAGACTGAAGCATCAATTATCTATCTTCCTTTAGAAGGAACACCTTTTTCGATTCCAAGCTTAAATAATGATTTTATGGAGCAAATACTCCAAATCATTTATAAAGATAGGGATAAATGGAATTACAGAATTACAAATGATCCTCCCTTTGAATGGAAGATGCTAAATCGTACTATCCTTCTCCAACCAGTTGGGGCAATGGACCAAATCTGGGCATACCTTGTAATGGTTTTAGATCGTAAATCGGATGAGTTTGATTCCCTATTACTCGATCGTGCTTCCCTCGCAGTTTCACAAGACTTATTGAGAAAATATTATTTAGATGAAAAGAGATTACGTTTAGAATCTACATGGTTAAATGATTTAATTTATGGACGAATTAATAATGAGGAACAAGCATGGGGCTTTACTTCGTTAACATCTAAGCGCAATTCCATTCGTTATCGAATTGTAATCATTGAGATTGAAGAGGTTTTCCAACCGTCTTCATTAAGTTTATCGGATGAAGAAAATGAATCTGCTATTTATCATTACTCTTTAAAAATCCGTTCTGAGTTCGAAAAATATTCTTTTACACCCTATATCACATCAAAAAGAAATCAAATTATAGTATTAGCTATTGATCTGGGAACAACAAATTCCTCTAAAGAACGTATCTTGAAAGTGGTCGATACCTTACTATTTGTTAGAGTTGGTGAGTCTAGCCAAATCCGTATAGGAATTGGACGACAATACCAATTACTTTTAGATGCTCATAATAGTTTTCGAGAAGCGCAGTTAGTTTTAAATTATCGCACATTTTCAACAAGTTCATTTTATGAAGACCTAGGCATATATCGTCTGATTCAATTAATTCAGCATAATCAAGATACAGCCAGTTTTATTGAGGACTATCTCTCACCCTTAATTTACTATGATAAAGAGTACGGAACAGAATTGCTTCTGACTTTAGCAAAGTACTTTGAGTTTGATCGATCAAAGAAGCTTACGGCCCAAGATTTATATATTGTAAGACAAACACTCTACCATCGGCTGGAAAAAATAAAAATGATTCTTAATTTTGATTTTGAGGCACCAGAGAACAGATTGAATGTTGAAATAGCTTTGAAAACATATCAATTTACACAACAAGGAGGAGTATCTTCGAAGTAGTTATTAACCGCAAAGAAAATGTAAATAAATGTATGTTAAACTATCAGAATTCTGAAAAAGGCATTTTGATTAATACTAGAAAGCTTATTTGTGCTTCATTGTTGATTCATGAACTACACCAAGATTATCAAAATAGGAATCTTCTTATTCCGATGACTTATATATTAAAAATATAAACCATAAATAATATAAAAAAGTACTACTATTAAAACAGTACTGGAATAAAACTAGCTCACCGATCACCTTTATTTCAAAGCAACACATGTATTCCCATTATATTAACCTTATATTCCTTACTGTCGATTTAAAACAAGGCTGTTAGTTGAATAAATCATTTACTCTAACTATTAAAGAAAAATCATATAAATCCTTATGATTTCAACTTTCTTATATAACAATTCATTTCGGTAATGCAAGCAGCATCAAAATCACCACTTCGGTAATAAGCTTATCTAGGAATAGATGGTCATCCTGATATGATTCAAGGGGATATGTATTTAATTTACAATGCCAGCTTGTTACAAATGGTTTATATTGCGGGGATTCAGCAGCCTACTATCACCCGCTACGCATAGAGCTTGAACCACACGAAAAGGATTGGCATCTCCTATTACAGCTTGATTCGGAAGATGACCTCGGCAATATGTGGGGATAGTGGCAAAAATAAAAAATTCGATAAAGCCTGGACTGTTTTGCAATGCTATTGACTATTTGTATGTATTCTAAGAGTTGAGATAATAATCCTTATTGAACTAACCTTCTTCGTTGTTATTAAAACATAAAGACAGATTTAATCTACAAATGGGTAGAATGAACTCTGTCTTTTCGTTTTGATATTTCGTGAATCGAATATTTAACTAATAGTCTATTATCTCAAGTTCAACACCGTTGATCTGATATAGATATTCAATCAGTTCGAATCCAAATCGAATCAGCCTATCTTTATACCCCTCTTTCACTATGATAATACCATATATTACCATGTTCAGAGAGATTTATTAATATTTTTTAGATTTGTATATATTTTCTTTTTCACACTAAGAAGCAGTCCTTAATGCAGTCTTTCTCTCACGAGTAGACCTACTAATCATATAAAGGAGTGGGATTCCGGTTTAGAAATTGCCAGGACTTCGGCATTGTTGCAATGAATGGACGGTCCAAGATAAGCGATACCTAGCGCACTAATGAAAAACCCACTGCAATAGGGGTCACTACCTATAGAGGGGCTTCTCTTAATGAGTAACACTTGATTTGAAATTGGTGGTGGCTTGAAAAAGATGCTTCAAGTGGTCTAGTATTACAAAAACCAGAACATCCTCTGTTTAACGGTTATTTAACACTTGCTGACTGCACATGGCACCAGCATGGCGTTTTTTGGCCTACTGAGCATGCAGATGTTTTAATAACAACGGAAGATGGCGGTGCAGTTTTATATATTGATACTGTCTCTACCGGCGGAACATGGATCATTACGACATTAGATCCTGATTTCCATTTCGGCTCTTACTTTATGCCAGCAACTGAGCGATTCCTTGAAGGCTTTTTCCCATACTTAGCCTTTGGAAAAATTTCATAAAACAATGATTTAAAAGCAAATGCCCTAGAAAAAGGGGCGAATTAACCCTTTTCCTATGGCATTTAAACGAGAAATTACGCTTAATAAACAACTTACTATGCTTTATTTATAAGTCATAGCGGAAGCTTTTTACTAGCTTATCTCCCTTATTAAATTCTTTAGATTCATCTCGTACAAAGCCCAGCGATAAATAAAGATTAATAGCGGCCTGCATAATATCACCTGAGTGCAAATATAATGCTTGATCCTGACGATTGCGAGCAAAGGCGAAGCTTTCGTGCAATAATTTTTTAGCAACACCTAGCCCTCTTCCGTTAGGATGCACGCCAAGTAAGCGCACAATGGTAGACTGTATGTTAAGCTCTGGTAAACCATATGCTTTTTCAGAATCTGTAAATATTTGCAGTCCCCCTAAAATCTCATCACCACGCTTTGCCACTAAAATTGTCTCTGCATTAGGATTACCAACAGATGCTCGAATATCACTTAAGTATGAGCCCCAGTCCTCTGGGTTATCATATTCTTTTTCATATTGTGCATAACTTTCTACTAGAACCTCTAAATACCGTGCATAGTCTTCCTCTTTCAAATGTTCAATCACTATTTCAGCTACTGTCATCGTTCAATCCCCTTTCTAGACTCTATTTAAATGCCGCCCTTACTATAGGCAGTTACTCTTTTTTCAATACGATGTGCCAACCATTCGACGATAGCTGAAACACCCCAATAAATTAGCCCGACAGCGATAAATGCCTCCAAAAACTTTAAATTAATCGAAGCAATGATATTCGCGACTCCTGTTAACTCTTTAACTGAAAGGAAAAAAGCTAGTGACGTGGCATGTAAGAACCCAATAAAAACATTTGTGAAGTTAGGTATGGATTTACTAAATGCTTGAGGTAATATATAGCGTCGCATCGCCTGTGAAAATGTTAAACCGACTGCATAAGCTGCCTCTAGCTGTCCCTTAGGTACACTTAAAATACCGGACCGAATTATTTCGGAGGCGTAAGCTCCTGCACTTAGCGTCAAAGCCAAAATAACAAAGAATAAAATAGGGATCGAACTTGATTGAAACTCTAACTTGAAAGCTTTTGCAATGACATCAACAACAATTGGTATGCCAAAATAAACAAGCATAATATGCATAATGATTGGTGTGCCTCTAAAAAAAGATACGTAAAAATTCAACAATGGTGCGAGAATTTTTGTTTGTTGTATCCGAACAAAAGCAACGATTATGCCGATAAAAATGCCTAATAAGACAGGTGTAACTGCCATGAACAAAGTTAATGGTAATACTTTACTAATTTCTTTTAATGCTTCAAAAATAAAAGCAATATCTATCGTCATAGCTTCTCCCCCTAGTTAGATGCAGCTTCCTTTGGCATATATCGATTGAGATACCGTTCATTGCGTTTTAAGATCTTTTCTAGCAGCATAACAATGACAAAATAAACGATGGACAGCGCCAAATAGATCTCTAATGCCCTTGTCGTGGAAGCAATAAGTGTTTCTCCACGTCCCACCATATCCATGACACCAATTGAAAATGCTAAAGAAGTATCCTTTAATGAACTAATCATCGTATTTGCCATATTAGGAAAGGCAACACGAATCGCCTGAGGGAGAACAATACGTTGAAAAGCCTGTATTCCACTTAATCCAACTGCATAAGCTGCCTCCATTTGTCCGCGATCAACTGTTAAAATAGCCGCTCTAAAAATCTCAGCAAACGATGCAGCATTGCTCAACGTATAAGTAATAATTACAAAATACATAGCATCCATTCTTGTTACATCAATATGCACAAGCTTTAATAATGCTGGTATACCATAAAACACTAAAAACAATTGCACTAATATCGGCGTACCTCGAATAAACGAAATATAAATCGTTATGATTTGCTTCAAAACTGGTATGTGTAGCAGCTTTGGTATAGCGAATACTATACCAAGCAGCATACCAAAAAGAATGGCGAACACTAAAATTTCGAGTGTAACTGGCAAATACTGAAGCAATATTGGAAGTACTTTTGCGATTAGCGTGAAGTCAAAGTCATTAGCCATACTTCCTTCTCCCTCTCCTATTTCGTTTAGAAATCTACCGTATAATCGTCACCAAGCCACTTCTTACTTAGCTTACTAATGACGCCTTCTGCCCTTAATTCTCGAATAGCATCATCAAGTCGCTCCTGTAAGATGGCCTCGTCTTTATTTAATAAGAAGTAAACTTTTGAATTTAATAAAGCATCTCCTACTACCTTCTCTTGTGCCTTATTGCTTCCGTTATAGTACTTTACTGCAAACGGTGTTGTAATGATTGCATCGATTCGACCTGTTGCAAGTTGATTGTGAACATCAACCGAGCCGGACGAATAGACAATATTAGCACCTAAATTATGTTCCTTATTGTATTTCTCTATATAGACAGCAGAGTTACTAGTTGGTGAAACACTAACGTTTTTCCCCTTCAAATCATCAATGGATTGAATAGAATTGTTTTTTGCATTGACTGTTACTTTTAATGGGAATACATTATAAGGCTCTTTATTAAAGAGGAATTTTTCCTCTCGTTCACTATTGACTTCCATTTGATGGGCAATAAAGTCAATTTTCCTTGTCTCTAAACTTAGTAATAAATTTGAAAATTCCATTGTTTTAAATTCAAACTCATATTCTGGTAGCTTCTCATCAATGGCGCGAACAAGCTCCACGTCATAACCGGTTAAATTCCCCTTGTCATCAATGAAGCAGATATTTGGAAATTGGGTTCCTGTACCAACAATAATTTTTTGAACGCCCTTTCCACCTTGTGCTGCATTATTTTCACTAGTATCCCCTTCGGACTTTTCCGTACTTGTACAAGCTGTTAAAAGTAAAGCTAGCAATAATAGTAAATAAAACGATAATTTTTTCATAAAATCCCTCTCTTCTTATGCATGCGACGGTAGATCAACAGCAAGTGCTGCTTTTAAATGCTCCAGTCCAATCTCTGTTACTGCTTTAAAGACACCATTTGATCCAATTTCGACAACCGGAACATAACGGACACCATATTTTGCTTCTAAGATGTCACGGAATGCGTCATTATGTGTTACATCCACTGTTTTGTAAGAAATACCTTGTTGTTGTAAATATGTTTTCACTTCATCACAATAACTACAGCCTTGCTTTGACCAAACAATTACATCTATATTTTTTGCCATGTTTATTTCCTCCTTAGCTAACCGCTTCTTTTTGTTGTAAATAGACTGGACTTAATAACTCAAATGATCGTTCCCGTTCAGATTCCTTTAACACTGGCGTATGCAAAATAAACTCATCAATTTGATAGCGCTCATGATAATCATCTAATATCGTTTTAATGTCTTCTGGAGTCCCATATAAAATATCCGCATCATATTGCTTCACTGTAAATGCCTCTCCAGATTCCTGACCAAATTTCTCTGCTAGCTCCACCGATTGTAATGTTAGGCTTTTGCCACTTGCTAAATGCACCTTTGTAATTTTTTGATCACCAATAAGCTCTTTCGCCTCCTCTTTCGTAGGGGCTGCAAGGGCTGCGATGGAAACGGCGAAATGACCCTTTGGATAATGCTTGCGATAGGCTGTAGCTGCTTGTGCTAATACATCATTATCACTATTAATAAATCGCGCAAAGACGAACGCAATGCCTAGTGTGCCTGCAAGAGCGGCACTTTGTGGACTTGCCCCAAGTAAAAATAACGCTGGCTTTACCTTTGGAATCGGCGTTGCCTGTACTCCATATAACTCGTGCTCTGCTGGTACGGTTTGCTCAATTAATTGCTGTAAAAATGTTAATCTTTCCTCAAAATCTTCGCCTTGATTGAGCGTGCCGTATTGCAACGCCTTCGTGGAGAGAGGTAAACCACCTGGTGCCTTCCCTATGCCTAAATCAACTCGCCCTGGCTCCAACGATGCGAGAACGTGAAAATTTTCCGCTACTTTGTATGGGCTGTAGTGCTGTAGCATCACTCCACCTGAGCCAATATTGATAGATTTTGTTTTAGCAAGAAGATAAGATACTAATACTTCTGGAGATGACCCCGCTAATGAATCTGTATTATGGTGCTCTGACACCCAAAAACGTGAGTAGCCCAATTGCTCTGCTTTTTGTGCTAGAGCCACTGTTTTTTGTAAGGTCCGCTCATTTGATGCATCCTCAATAATAGGGCTTTGATCTAATATGCCTAATGAATAGCTCATACCTTGCCTCCTCAATTACATTTATTCGTATACATTTACTAGGTTTTTAGACAGACTGTTTGATATAACGGCTTTCTTTAAATGGTAAACCTAAGTTACCACGTAATGTGTCTGCTTCATATTCTTCACGGTATAGCCCTCTTGCTTGTAAAATCGGCACAACCTTATCTACAAAATCATCCAGTGCTCCAGGTACAGTAACGCCTATAATAAAGCCATCAGCCGTCTCTTGCTCAAACCATTCCTGCACGAGGTCAGCCACATGCTCTGCTGTACCAAAGAATGCTGTTTTTGGGGTTGCTTCTCGTAACGCAACTTGTCGCAATGTTAGACCCTCTTGCTTGGCATACTTTTTAATATAATCGGTCGTACTTCTAAAGCTGTTTGCTCCAATATCACCAAGCTCTGGGAACGGAGCATCTACATCATATTGTGAAAAATCATGATGATCGAAATATCGACCAAGATAAGCAAGTGCACGCTCTATCGAAACAAGTTCAACGATTTCCTGATACTTTACTTCTGCTTCTTCAAGCGTCTCGCCAATTATCGGAGAGATTCCTGGGAAAATTTTAACTTCATCTGGATTGCGTCCAAATGCCGCAACCTCAGTCTTTACCCTTTTATAAAATTTCTGTGACTCTTTTAACGACGCACCGTGTGTAAAAATTGCATCTGCATCCTTTGCTGCCAATCGAATACCTGCATCTGAAGAACCCGCTTGGAAAATAACGGGCTGCCCCTGCTTAGAGCGTGCAATATTTAGCGGACCTTGAACTGAAAAATAGTTGCCCTGATGATTTAATGTATGCAACTTATCAGGATTGAAAAATACATCATTTTCTACATCTGCAATGAAAGCATCATCTTCCCATGAATCCCACAACCCTCTTGCTACTTCTAAATATTCCTCAGCAATTTGATAACGCTCTGCGTGACTAGGATGCTGCTCAATTGTTTTATTGTAGTTCAAGGCAGTGCTTTCTAATGGTGTCGTAACAACATTCCACCCTGCACGGCCCCCGCTAATATGATCCAATGAGGCAAATTGGCGTGCCACTGTAAATGGTTCGCTATAGGAGGTTGATACAGTGCCTACTAGCCCGATGTTTTTAGTTGTTACTGCTAGCGCCGATAGAATTGTTATTGGCTCGAAACGATTTAAAAAATGAGGAATCGATTTTTCATTGATGAACAAACCATCTGCAATAAAAGCAACATCAAATTTCCCCTGCTCTGCCTTTTGTGCCTGCTGAATATAAAACGGCAAGCTTACACTTTGATTGCTAGCCACCTTAGGATGACGCCAACTTGAAATATTACCACCTACACCATGAATAATAGCCCCGAATCGAATCTTGTCCTGTCTCACCATATTTGTTCCTCCTCAAATTTTATTTTTACTAAACATAGTGGTTAAGTATGTTTTATGTTTAAAAAAATATTTCATTTATGGGTACTCATAAATAAAATAGGATTGAGGAAGATAATACAGTTCATTTATACAGTTTGCAATAGGCTACTTAATAGAAAAAAATTTACTGACTTATAAAAAATTTTATCAATTCAGATTTTCTTGAATACTTTCAAATTGCACAGCTGTTTCTACTATTGTTTTCCAAAAGGCCGGTGCGAGCGTCTGTTTATTTTTATACGTTAAAAAAATGTGTTGATTCATATCAAGTAAATGTTTGACATCAATCTCAACAAACTCACCACTTTCAAGTTCTTTTTTTACACAAAGATACGGTAAGAAGCTCATATACTCTCTCGTACGAATAAATTCTTTCGCTACCTCTAAATGATCCGTTCGCACTTCAATATTTGCTGATACGCCCTCTACCTCAAACATTTTATGCACATAATTCCAATCAAAAGCCCCACATTCAAAAAATACCATTTTCTGTTGTGCCAGTTCCTTTGCTTTCATTAGGTGCTGTTGTTTAAAAGGATGCTCGCGATGCATCACAAGTTTAACGGCATTGCTTAGCAATAACTCATTCGCAATCCCTTCTCTATGCATGTATTGAATAAGAGCAAGATGGATTTGATGACTTTGCAGTTTCTCTAAAATCACTGTAGTTGAACCCGTGATGATCTGGAAACGCAAATGCGGGAAGCCTTTCTTCCATTTCGGCAATGCATAAGCTAAAAAATATTGCGCTGTAACGCCATTTGTACCAATGCACACTTCATCAGACTCCTGCGTTTCCTCTAATTGTTTCTTTCCTTGTTGAAAGGTTTGCACAATCTGTGTCGCAAACGGTACAAAGTCCTTGCCTTTATCCGATAATATTACACTTCGTCCATCGCGATGAAATAACTCTACATTCAACTCTCGCTCCAATGATTTAATACGGGCCGTCACAGTCGGTTGGGACAAAAACAATGCACTTGCGGCCTTATGAATACTTTTATAATGCACGACATATAAAAACGCCTCGATATGGTCAATGTTCATCTAAAGCCCTCCTCAAATTACTTATTTATCCTATTATATAGATAATCGTTTTAATTCTCTATATAATATCGGAAAACTAGGGATTATATTTTAAAAATGTATCTGAAAAAAAGTAAATAGCAGTTCAACAAGAAAAAAAGTAACCTAGCGTCTCCCAGGTTACTTTATTATGTAGCGATGCGGTCATCCATCTTGATAACATACATCACGCGCGGCCTACATCCCTCTGTCTGCAACCACTGTTATGCTATTCACATTGACACCCCCTGTTGTCAATATGAACTCTATCTATATAGTATTTCTCAAACTGAGAAGTATAATACTTGGCGTCTGTTCTTGCTCGAAATGTTCATTTATTGCAATCAATTATGCCTCGGCATAATTGCGTCCGGAATCGGCTTTGTGCTTAGGCCTGCACGAGGGCCGACACGATGTCGGTCATTTCGGTAATGCCACAGGACGTGGCGTTTTTACCGATGCAGGTCAGTTAGTCGTTATCGCATGGATGCGATGGTTTTAGGCTAACATCCCCTAAGAACTCCTTTCCGATTCCGTGACATCCGCCGGAGGCTTTAGGCCAACAAATGTTTTTTGCGCGAAAGCGAAGCGTCAGCAGCAGATGTTTTTTGCGCGAAAGCGTAGTGCTAACGTAGCGTCAGCAGCACGATGTTGGTTACTCAGTCGTTGCCACAGGACGTGGCGCTCTTAGACTGAGTTCCTCTATTTCAGCGGATGTTTGTTTGGACACCCGCTGAAAGAAGTTAAGCTAGAATTGATGCTAGCACTGCTTTTTGTGCATGAAGTCTATTTTCTGCTTGCTCAAAGATGTAGGAATTTGGGCCATCAATAACAGATGATGCTACTTCTTCTTCACGATGAGCTGGTAAACAGTGAAGGAACATATAATTTGGTTTTGCGTATGCGACAAGCTCATCATTAATTTGATAACCTGCAAAATCTTTTAGACGTTTTGCAGTTTCCTCTTCTTGCCCCATCGACGTCCATACATCAGCGTATACTACATCCGCGTTTATAACCGCATCTATAGGATCGTTTGTAATTGTAATTGTACTACCATTTGCTGCTGCGATAGCATGTGCTTTTGCGATAACATCTGCATCACATTCATAGCCAACCGGTGTTGCCACTGCCACATTCATTCCTACATGCGCAGAAGCGACTACTAATGAGTGCGCCACGTTGTTGCCATCCCCAACATAAGCAATTTTCAGCCCTTTTAGTTCACCTTTATTTTCAAAGATTGTTTCTAAATCAGCTAAAGCTTGGCATGGGTGATAAATATCCGTTAGTCCATTTATAACCGGTATAGATGCATGCTCTGCAAGCTCCTTCACCATTGCATGAGAGTTTGCGCGGATCATAATACCATCTAAATAGCCTGATAACACATGTGCTGTATCATAAACAGATTCACCACGACCAATCTGTAAATCACGCGCATGCATAAACATACCTTTTCCGCCCAATTGGTTCATCCCTACTTCAAATGAAATACGAGTACGAGTTGAATGTTTTTCAAAAATCATGCCGAGTGTCTTACCTTCTAGTAGCTTCGGACATTTTCCTTCTTTAGTAATCATTTTCAGCTGTGTTGATAACTCAACTAACTGTTGAACCTCTTCACTTGTATAATCTAGCAAGGTTAATAAGTCCTTACCTTTTAAGCTAGTGACTAACTTTAACTGTACTTCCTCGAGTAATTTCATAGCCTTCTCTCCTTGTTTCGTTGCTGTTGGGATTAGTATAACAATGCATAAATATAAAATCAACTGAATTTTTATGTTCATTTTAAAAAGTTAGAATTTTATCTTCTGATGTGTCAAAAATGCGAATAATCGAATATTCATGCATATTCTAACTACAATCGCATAGTTAAGAGAATTGCATTATTGTTAATACATATTTATAATTAATATATATTAATTATTTAGGTGGTAAAACGTATGGATAAGGAATTGGTACATCTTATTAAGGAGATTAATCAAGTTGATTATGAAGCCAATTTAATGTTAACCGAAGAATTTTCCTCTTTATTGGATGAAACATTAACTACAAAACAAGCAGTATTTTTAAGTCTCCTTCAGACGAAAGGTCCCCTTCAAACTTATGAATTAGCAAAGTTAATGGGGACATCTGCGAGTGCTGTTAGCCAATTAGTAAATAGGCTAGAGCAAGAAAGTTATATAAAAAGAACAATGAGTAAAAAGGATCGTAGAGAGGTTATTATAGAGCTAGATGAACGAGCACATCTTTATTTTCAAAAGCAGGAGGAAATTGAACTTGCTATTATTTATAAATATTATACAAAGCTCAATCGAGAGGACTTATTACAATTAAAGGATATACTTTCGAAATTACATTCTATTATTTCAGTGGAGCAGGAAAAAAATAAGCGTTCATAATGGAGGTATTCTTGTGGATTTACATAATTTGAAAAAGGACATTTTTAAAATTGCTTATCCTTATATAAAAACTCGCCCAAATGTTGCTTTATCCATTGGTATCATTTCGCAAGATCAGGAAGCTACTTTTACTTTCGGTGGCTCGAATTTTAAGTTGGAAGAAAAGCCTTATATATATGAAGTTGGATCGATTTCTAAAGTTTTTACTACATCCATATTAGGGGAAATGATTCAGGAAGGAAAAGTCCATGTAGAAGATTCTATTGGCAAATACTTTTCCGCAATTCCCGATACTCACCCTGTCACGCTCAAACGTTTAGCCAATCATACTTCCGGACTGCCGGGAATAGGTGTGCTAAAGAACATTTCCAATCTTTTTGACGCGCAAACACCTCGTGATCCTTTTTGCCAATACTCACTAAACGAGACTATACATTATTTTAAAACGCATACAAACGAGCCTAAAGTTAAATTTAGATATTCTAATGTAGGGATGGGGCTTTTAGGATATATTTTAGCCAATACGCTTCATACTAATTATGAAACAGCTATCAAACAAAAATTAACAGATCCTTTAGATATGCCAAATACATTTATCTCTATCCCTTCTGATCAAGCTGAGGCAGTATTGCAAGGATACACGATTCTTGGACATAAAAAGCCTCCGCTCCAAATGAATGACTTTATGGCAGCGGGGGCAGTCCGCTCAACTGTTAATGATCTTTTAAAATTTATGAAAGTACATTTACGTGATGAAAATTTAGGGTATACATTATCACATCAAGCTACTGAAACTTTTTCGGAACATATGGGTATTGGTCTAGGATGGCTTCTTGAGGACAATATCATTTGGCATAATGGTTCGACGAAAGCTTTTTCTAGTTATCTAGGGTTTGATAAAACGCAACAAACAGGCGTTGTTGTTCTATCAAATTATCGATCACCTATATTGGCAGCAAACCCTGGGCAAATTGGGAAAGATATATTGCAGCTTTTATAGGTTAAATAGATGATTATATGAATTTATCGATAAAAATTTTGAATTTATCGCCTAACTTTTTAAATTTATCACCTAACTTTCTTAGTTTATCGACATAAAAAAACAGCCCTCAAACATTTAAGTTTGAGGGCTGTTAGAGTAAAAATATCATTAGCTCTGTGTGGCGTCTACAATTATATAAGTATTGCTATAAAGAACCATATTAATATTTTTCACATTCCACAATTTACCAAATTCATTAATAGGAACTTTTCGATTATAGCTATTGATATCATCGTCACAATTCGTCAGTTCCCTTAGTGATTCTGAAAGGTATACATACTCCTTGTCATACCCTACGACAGGGACAAAATGCAAATTATTACGATCCTTATGTACTTTAATAAAAACGATTACTGGAGTTCCTTTACTAATTTCGTACTTTAATGTATTTATATTTCCTTTATAATAGCTTGTTTTAAATCCCTTTTTTCTTAACACCGTACGGATTCCCTTTGGATATACATTACCTGACCTCGTTTTACTAGGGAAATTAGTATATAACTCATCACCATCGGCCTCCATTCCAAAATGACGCAACACATATGCTGTTGAAAATGCTGCACATTCCCTATTGTTTTGTATATCTATCCTATTATTTCGTTTAATTAGATAGCTAGCCGGATAATCTCTTTTTCGTAAAACAGGTATGGGTAATGTCATTAAATATGCATTAATGATCGTTGATATAATAATCCATAAAATAGCTGTTCTAACTATAAACATACTACTCCCCCATCGCTTTGCGTCCATATCGCAACATTATTCTAAGTACTTCTTTCACTAACCTACCCAATCAGTTAAATAACTGAATAATCAGTTATTGTGTCTAGTGTAACATATTCACAAATATTGGTGTGTGGGAATTAGACCTCCCCATATCGTCTCGGTATCTGTAACAGACAATCTCATTTTTTGCACATTTACCATTTATCTATCACCTCAAACTTTAAATTTCCCTCTTGAACCTCAAGTTACTTGATGTATTATGATTAGCTTATACCTATTGATAGGAGGAATTTTGATGAATAATAAAAAGTTTTCTATTGGAGAATTTTCAGAAAGGACAGGAATACCAATTCCTACTTTGCATTACTATGATGAAATTGGTATATTACAACCTGAAAAAAATCCTTCTTCAGGGCATCGCATTTACAATCATCAAAATATTATTACATTACAAAAAATTATTAGTCTAAAATTTCTAGGGTATAGCCTTGATAAAGTTACTACTTTGTTAAATGAATCAAGTTTTAATATGGATTTAAATGAAAGTTTGTCCCTCCATTTATATGCTTTAGAAAAAGAAAAGGAACAAATTGAGCAAACAATGCGAGCAATTAAAAGAGTAATTAAATTAGTCGAAGATGAAAGAGAAGTAGATGGTACTGTATTATTAAGCCTTATATATAGTATGAGTACAGAACAAAAACAAAATGAATGGATGGAACAACAAAAGTTAAAGGTTGTTGTGGAAGAGTTATCAAAGAAATCAGAAGAAGATCAAATTGCATTGGATAAAACATTTATTCATTTAACTAAAGAAGTGAAAAGATTATATGGTTATCCAGTAGAAGACTTGAAAGTACAAGAGATGGTTAAGGAATATTTAGAAGCTACTTTTTCATACCTTGGTGAAAATTTGATACAAAAACTTGCCGATACAGATATAGAAGAGGTGGATATTCAAAAATTCGAAAATATGTCATCTTCCCCCTTCACGGAAGATGAACAAAAGTGGTTTAATCAAGCAATGCAATATTATATGCAATACACAGAATTAGATTAGAAATGGGCTTCCATGAACTTAGTAAAATAATTTGAGGGTAAAGTTGAAGAGATATAACATATTTTATTGAACTCCGGTGAAGTGCTGATTTTTGCGCTTCACGGAAGGCTAAAAGGGGCTATATTAATAAAAATAGGACTTGCGTGTATGATTGAACTTCAAGTATGCAAGTCCTTTATTTCAAAAAAGCCTCCTAACATTTTTGTTAGAAGGCAAAATTATGGTATATCTATTTAGTTCTTTCCACGCTTAGTCAAAAATAATTTTATTGACTGCATCACGGTCTAATTTTTTAATAACTTCCACCATTAGTTTTACAGCATTATCATAATCATCACGATGTAAAATACCTGCATGTGAGTGGATGTAGCGTGTTGCAATACCGATAGATAGGGCAGGTATACCATTTGCAGTCACGTGGATAGAACCAGCGTCTGTACCGCCACCAGCCATCGCTTCGAATTGATATGGAATATTGTGCTCATCAGCCACATCTAATACGAATTCACGTAAGCCACGGTGTGACACCATTGATGCATCGTAAACAACAATTTGTGGACCTGCGCCCATTTTACTAGTTGATTCTTTAGCAGTTACACCTGGTGTGTCTCCTGCTACACCTACATCGACAGCAAAGCCAATATCTGGTTGGATTTTATGCGTCGCAGTTTTCGCACCACGAAGCCCTACTTCCTCTTGGACATTCCCTACAGAATAAAGGATGTTAGGATGCTTTTCATTTTGCAATGCTTTCATAACATCAATGGCAATTGCACAACCAATGCGGTTATCCCATGCTTTTGCTAATAAGTATTTTTCGTTTTTCATCACATTAAATTCGAAATATGGTGTTACCATATCGCCAGGACGTACACCCCATTCAAGCACTTCATCTTTTGAAGCCGCACCAACATCGATAAACATATCTTTAATGTCTACTACTTTGTTACGCACATCTGCTGGTAAAATATGAGGAGGCTTTGAACCTATAACTCCAATAATTTCATCGCCTTTACGTGTTGTAATTGTTACACGCTGTGCAAGCATAACTTGGCTCCACCAGCCGCCTACAGTTTGGAATTTGATGAACCCTTTGTCATCGATTTGAGTAACCATGAAGCCTACTTCATCTAAATGGCCTGCAACCATAATTTTAGGACCATTTTCATCGCCAACTTTTTTAGCAATGACGCTACCTAAATTATCTGTTTCCACTAAGTCTGCATATGGTCCAATGTATTTTTTCATGACCTCGCGCGGGGCACGTTCATTCCCTGCAATACCATTCGCATCTGTTAAATCCTTAAACATTTGTAATGTTGAATCTAGCTGTGTCATCCTTTTACCTCCTGACTCTTGTATCTCCTCTATTATACTTCGTTTACCGAAATATTCCTAGTTAAATCGTCTGAAAATTGTCGGATTTCTTACTTTAATACCCCGAACGCTGACGATTATAATTTTCTTCATTTTTCTCTATATATGCCGAAACTACGTCCTCAAACGTAAAGTCTAGATTAAACGCAAGTAATCCATAGCATTGCCAGATCGCTAAATATCTATCCTCTGTTGGTTGACTAATAAAACTTAAAATATAGTCTTGTGTCATTAAAAATGTCTCTGTTAAATCTCTCTTCTCTTCAATCACAGGCCATTTTTCTATCGCTGTATAACCTTTTAATAGGCCAAGTGATAATATAAAATGAATCGAATCCACATATTCTTCTAAAATCACATCCCGTTCTGAAGCTCCCTTTGTGCTCCAAAACTTAAAGCAACGTGTCTCATTTGCTAGTTCAGCTAGCTCCACCATTAAGGCTAAACCTTTTTCTTTAAATACATCACGGTCAATATTTTGTGTTTTTTCGATGAAATCATCAAGCTCTTTTTGCATTTTAAACAATTTTTGTAAATTCATTTTTTTCTCCTAAATTTCTTAAAAATATTTATATAAAGTGAAACTATTTGCCCCATACAATCGTATAGGAAGGAATAACCTTTCTTCAAGGGGGAAATTTAAAATGTTGCCGTTACTTATTCGTCTTGCTGTTATTGCGCTTATTATCTATGTATTTTATAAAGCGATTCGTTATATAACCGATCCTAAGCGAAAACTTGATGAAGCCTATGAAAAAGGCCAATACTATTTTTATGATGACGTCAAAAATGTCCGAAAAAATTTCTTTATCTCTTATAAAGGTGCTCTTTTCGAAGGTGAAAAATACCTCGGTACTACTGAAGAAGCCTTCGAGGTTGTTACGATTTTTGTTGGCGCCCGAGACGCCGCTACACTGCAAGGTTTTACGAAAAGAGATTTTGAATACCTTCAGCAAGAAATCCTATTGAACTATCCGAGCGCAAAAATAAATTGGAAGCAACCCATTGAAAAGCTTATGCACAACACATCCTCAGAATGAGGATGTGTTTTTATTTATCGGAACATTTTCGAGTTTTATCGGAATGTTTTTGCGTTTTATCACCATAATTGTACTATGATAAAAATTTGAATAGCTGCTAGTAGCGGGAAACCAAATGCAAAGCTGTTATGGCGTGTTTTATGACGGAATAAATACATTCCTAGCACGCCCCCTACTGCACCTCCAGCGATTGCTAATGTAAATAATGTGCGTTCCGCAATACGCCATTCATGTTTTTTTGCTTTTGATTTATCCATTCCCATCATAATGAGCAGGACTATAGAAACGATCGCCATATACGCTAATAATGCTTGTACCATTGAATACTCCTTTTTCTCTATTTACTACTACTCTAACACAAAAAAGACTGACGGATAAATCCATCAGTCTTGTGAAAGCATTATATCACTAATTATTTAGCAACAGCTTTTTTTGCAGTGTCTGCTAATTGAGTGAATGCTGCTGCATCAGTTACAGCTAGGTCAGCTAACATTTTACGGTTAACTTCGATACCAGCAACTTTTAAACCGTGCATTAAGCGGCTGTATGAAAGACCGTTCATGCGAGCAGCTGCGTTGATACGAGTGATCCATAATTTACGGAAATCACGTTTTTTCTGACGACGGTCACGGTATGCATATTGACCTGACTTCATCACTGCTTGGTTAGCAACTTTGTATAATGTATGTTTTGAACCATAGTAACCTTTAGCTAATTTCAATACTTTTTTACGACGTTTGCGCGTCACTGTTCCGCCTTTTACGCGTGGCATATGAATTACCTCCTGCTTTTCATTTAAAAATGAATGTTAGTATTTTTTAGTCAATTATTTCATGTAAACAAGTAATGATTTGATGCGTTTGAAGTCACCAGATGAAACGATATTTGCTTTACGTAGGTGACGTTTTTGTTTTGTAGATTTGTTTGCGAATAAGTGGCTTCCATAAGCACGGTCATATTTTAATTTACCTGAACCCGTTTTTTTGAAACGTTTCGCAGCTCCACGGTGAGTTTTCATTTTTGGCATGTCGAATTCCTCCTAAACTGTTCGTCTAATATTATTTCTCGTTCTTTGGTTGAAGAACTAAGAACATGCTTCGGCCTTCCATCTTCGGTTTTTGTTCAACCGTCGATACTTCAGCACAAGCTTCAGCAAAACGATCTAACACACGTTGACCAATGTCTTTATGTGTAATCGCACGACCTTTGAAACGTAGGCTACATTTTACTTTATCACCTTTTTCAAGGAATTTAATCGCATTACGTAGCTTCGTTTGGAAATCATGCTCATCGATTGATGGGCTCAGACGAACCTCTTTCATTACGATGACCTTTTGATTTTTACGAATTTCACGGTCTTTCTTTTGCTGTTCAAACTTAAATTTACCATAGTCCATGATACGAGCGACTGGCGGCTTGGCTTGAGGGGCCACAAGGACAAGATCCAAGTTTACACGAGTGGCGATTTCTAGCGCTTCATTACGTGTCTTTACACCAAGCTGGTCACCATTGTGATCGATTAATCGAAGTTCACGTGCGCGAATGCCTTCGTTTACATACATGTCTTTGCTAATAGTAATCCACCTCCAAGTAGTTGTCGCGAATACATGGTTTGGGCAAAGCCTTGCCCGGTTGAACGGTACATCCTCTTGTCATGTCCATAAAAAAAGGACGGACACTAAGATGTCCGCCCGCTATATGTGCATGCGCAAGTCTGCGCAAAACAATTCAACGTGTAATACCTGTTCACAGCCCAAGAGCGTTGTATCAGGTGAGAAGCGGGCAGCCTCTACTTCAACCACAAACTTTGTATTCATTAACCTTAACTATATTAACATGTACTTTTATAAGCTGTCAAATGTTTTTTAGCTTATTATTATTAAAGTAACCTAAAATTTTATAATCTAAACTATTATAATGGTTCATCTTCGTAACATGAGGTTGATTTCCCTGGGGGCGTCCAGCCTCCATTCCAATCAACTTATATAAATGACATTTGTTTTAACAAGTGTCACCCCAACATTTGGTGATGAAATCAATAATATTGTTTAAATAAAATTAAGATTACCCTTCAAAAATTGCCGGCGAATTCTAATTAATCGTATTCGCCGGCAAAATTACGAAAATTATTTTGTAATTTCTGCTTTAATATTCGCTAAGAAGTCTTGGAAGCTAATTGTTTCTGAATCTTTTGAGCCGTAACGACGTACGTTTACGCCACCAGCCTCTACTTCTTTGTCTCCGATCACAAGCATATACGGGATTTTTTTCATTTGTGCTTCACGGATTTTGTAGCCTAGTTTCTCTTCACGGTCATCCATTTCAACACGTAAGCCCGCTGCAGTTAATTGCTCTTCAATTTGTTTTGCATAATCAAAGTGTGCTTCGTTTGAAACTGGAATGACTTCAACTTGTACTGGTGCTAACCATGTTGGGAATGCACCTTTGTATTCTTCAATTAAGAAGGCAACGAAGCGTTCCATTGTTGATACTACACCACGGTGAATAACAACTGGACGATGTGGTTTACCATCTTCTCCTACGTAAGTTAAGTCAAAGCGTTCTGGTAATAAGAAGTCAAGCTGAACTGTTGATAAAGTTTCTTCTTTACCAATTGCAGTTTTTACTTGTACGTCAAGTTTAGGACCGTAGAATGCAGCTTCACCTTCAGCTTCAAAGTAATCTAAGCCAAGCTCATCCATTGCCTCTTTTAACATGCTTTGTGCTTTTTCCCACATTGCATCGTCGTCGAAGTATTTTTCAGTATCCGCTGGGTCACGGTAAGATAAACGGAATGAGTAATCATTTAAATCGAAGTCTTTGTAAACTTCTAAAATTAATTGTACTACTTTTTGGAATTCCACTTTAATTTGGTCTGGACGAACGAAGATATGTGCATCATTTAAAGTCATTCCTCGTACACGTTGTAAACCTGAAACTGCGCCTGACATTTCGTAACGGTGCATTGTACCAAGCTCTGCAATGCGTAATGGTAGGTTACGATAAGAATGCATGCTGTTTTTGTACACCATCATATGGTGAGGGCAGTTCATCGGACGCATAATTAATGTTTCATTGTCCATTTCCATTGGTGGGAAAATAGAATCTTGATAATGATCCCAGTGACCAGAAGTTTGGTACAGCTCTTTAGAACCAAGTACTGGTGTATATACATGCTTATAACCAAGAGATAATTCTTTATCTACAATATAGCGCTCAATAACACGACGGATTGTCGCACCGTTTGGTAGCCATAGCGGTAAGCCTTGACCAACTTTTTGAGAAGTTGTAAATAACTCTAATTCTTTACCGATTTTACGGTGATCACGTTCTTTTGCTTCTTCAAGCATTTGTAGGTGATGTTTTAATTCTTCTTTTTTAAAGAATGCTGTACCATAAATACGTTGTAGCATTTTGTTATCTGAGTTACCTCTCCAGTAAGCACCCGCTAATGAAAGAAGTTTGAACTCACGAAGCTTGCCAGTTGATGGTGCGTGGATACCACGGCAAAGGTCGAAAAATTCACCTTGATGGTAAATAGAAACTTGTTCATCTGCTGGAATCGCTTCAAGTAATTCTAATTTATATTCATCGCCGATTTCTTCATAGATTGCTTGTGCATCTGCACGACTAACATTTTTGCGCTCTATCTCTAGATTTTCAGCGATAATTTTTTTCATTTCTTTTTCGATTGCTGGTAGGTCTTCAGCAGTGATTGGAGTTGGTGCATCTATATCGTAATAGAAGCCACCTTCAATAACTGGACCAATACCAAGTTTAACATCTGGGAATAAACGTTTAATCGCCTGTGCTGTTAAGTGTGCAGTAGAGTGACGTAAGATTTCCAGTGCTTCCTCATCATCCTGAGTAATAATTGAGATTGTTGCATCCTCTTCAATTGGTGTTTTTAAATCGACTAAGACACCATTTACTTTACCCGCATATGCTTTTTTACGAAGTCCTGGGCTAATTGATAATGCTACGTCATCAGTAGATGTGCCTTTTGCAAATTCCTTTACAGCGCCATCTGGGAAAGTTAATTTAATCATATCTGACATTTTTCCGCACTCCTTATAGTTTTGTTGTGTTGCATGATTGAAGTTCAAGAATCCCCGGAATTTATCCGCATTCATTTCACCACTTTTTTCCACTGAACGAAAATAAAAAAAGCTCCGTCCCTACGAAAGGGACGAAGCGTATGCTCGTGGTTCCACCCTTCTTCCTTCCGACTTTTTTAGTCAGACGAAGCTCAAGGCTAGCTAACGGGCTAGGGACCGGCGAAAGATTATCCCTTTCGCTGCTCAGCAGGTAGTAAATAGTGTGCTCAAACTAGGAAGCTTACAGCCAATGACTTCCCTCTCTAAAAGCCTTACACAAAATTCATGTCCTCATCAATGCATTTGATCAATTATGCCTCGGTATAATTGCGTCCAGAATCGGCTTTGTGCTTAGGCCTGCACGATGGCCGACACGATGTCGGTCATTTCGGTAATGCCACAGGACGTGGCGTTTTTACCGATGCAGGTCAGTTAGCCGTTATCGCATGGATGCGATGGTTTTAGGCTAACATCCTTTATGAACTCTTTCCGATTCCGTGACATCCGCCGGAGGCTTTAACATCTTTCAGTGGGTGTTTGGACACCCACTGAAAGATGTTAATTATTATATGTGACAGTATACGCTCGATTGTCGTAAAATGCAACTGCCAATCTTACATACGTCTATTTTCCCCACCCATTTTAATCGGTTCTGTCAAGGCTTTGATACGTTCCATAACACGTCCCGCCTTTACGACTTCTATGTCACCTTTCTGTGACTGTGCTAAATGATGCTCCAACTCATCGTAATTAAAATTAGATGTAATGAATGTTGGCAATTGCTCTGCCATGCGGTAATGGAAAATAGTCCCCAAAATTTCATCTCGCGTCCAAGCAGTCATCGTTTCAGCTCCTAAATCATCAAGCATTAGCACTGGTGCCTTTTTCACATAGTCTATTTTTTCATTCAACGTGTTGTCGCCAATTGCATTTTTCATTTCTCGTAAAAATTCAGGCACGAAAACTACAACTGACTTTACTTTAGCCTTCGCAAGTTCATTAGCTAATGCGCCTAGCACAAAAGATTTCCCCACTCCAAATTGACCATATAAATAAAAGCCCTTAGCAGGTAAATTTCCTGTATCTAGTACATTTTGAACAAAATCAGCCGCACGGTTTGCAATATCAATACGTGTATGATCATCAATAAATAAATCACTTATTGTAGCTTGTAGCACATCCTTTGGCATATGCATACTTGCAATCATATTAGCAACATCTCGGCGCTCATCTTCACGTATCTTTTGCTCACATCGTACATAATCAATTTCAACAGTACTCCTTACTACACGTAAAGTAGGTAAAAAACCTTTTAAGTAATTTGTACAACTTCCTGTATTGTCACAGCCACAGCAGACTGTAGATTGGCTAATAAATTCATGAAGCTTCGGTAAATTACGTTCAACTGTATCATAGCTTAACTCATCCACATGCTCAGCTAAAAACTCTTGCACACGAGGATTTTCTAATATTTCTCGACGCATCGCTTCATATCGTTCTTGAAATGATGGTACCTTAATTGCTCTTTTTAATGGTCCATTAATCGGTTCGATTGTCATTCACCTACCTTATTTTGAATATTACCTAATTTCTCTAGAATCTTTTGTCTTTCCTTTTCAAAATCAGTAGTGTCAGTATTTGTTGTATCTTTTAATACTTCCTCTGATTTTTCATTACGCTTATAAAACCAATCTGGTACTTTTTCCTCTCGGCGATTTTTTGTGTAAGAGTTCTTTTTTGCCGAAGACTGGGGTTTATTTTTCCACGTAGTGTACTTATCATGCTCTTTACGTGCTAGTTCCATTGCTTCTTTTGCTGTTTGAATATTTTTACGTACCCAATGATCCGCAATCGTTTCCACATATTTCTTAGGTAGCTTCATATCAGTTGTTAGCATTACATATTCCAGAAGAGCATTAACAACCCCTACTGGCATTCCATGCTGGACAATTAAACTCTCAGCAAGCTGTACGGAAGTCTGTAGAGGTTCTTTGCCATTATTGATATCTCGCAGTACTTGCACTGGGGGAGTCGTCTCTAAATATTGCTGAAGCTCCTGATCCTTTGTTTTTTGGCCTGATTCCTCTATGGATGACGGCTGCTTACTCACTCTAGCAAGCTTTGGTGGCTCTTTTGATACCGTTAGCTTATAAAAATCCGCAGCGGCTTTACGTAAACGTTCCAGTGAAATACCTAGGTCATCATCTAAAGCCAGAATCACTACTTTTTGCATATCGAGTGCAGTTAAGCGGTATAAAAATGCTAATTTCGCTATTGTTTCACGCACCTCAAATGTTAGTAAGCTTGCCGGTACTAGTTGCTCCGATAAGCCCGCTTGCAGCAGTTCAAAGTCAAACTGGTCAAAATAAAATGGATATACTTTTTGCTGTTTATCCTTGCTACTAGTATCAGCTTGTAAATCATCTGGAATGTTTGTACTTACAGGCTTAAAAACATCTATGAAGGCACGCGATACATCTTTAAATTCTGCATCTCTTGCAGATGGAATAAAACGCTGACGTAACTTCCGATAAGCTTGCTCCCCTATTTTACTAAATAAAAACATCGACAGCAGTGGGTCTTTCATAAAGCTATCTGCATCAAGTGGACGTATCAGCTCATATAAAAAGCTTCGCTGGCCAGCATCCTCTTTTTTCCATGTGTGTAACAGACCAATTGCTTCAAGCGCAATACGTGCCTCAAATACTTTGCCAATAGGAAGCCCTAGCACATTCATTAAATAATAATGTGTCATTTGCTGCTTTGGCATTTGCTCAGCTTCTGCCCATAATGTTAAATAAAGGCTGATTGGTTCCGCTCCAATTAAAGGCTGATAAAAAAGCGTTACTAATTGACGTTCCTGCGTAGAAAGTGCATGAGGTAGACGAATGTCAAAAGAATCAGCAGGCTGTAATTCCTTATACAAATGGATCAACGTCATTCACCCTCTCTGTTTCCTATAATTTCTGCTCTGTCTGACGTTGGATAATTTCTTTAATTTCTTCAATAAAGACATTGATATCCTTAAATTGACGATAAACCGATGCAAAGCGCACATACGCAACCTCATCGATTTTAGCTAAGCGATCCATTACCATTTCTCCTACATCCTCGGATCGGACTTCAGAATTCCCAATACGACGAAGATCTTTTTCAATAGACATTACTAGACCTTCAAGCACTTCTAGAGAAACAGGACGTTTTTCGCAAGCTCGAATAAGCCCACGAAGTACCTTTTCACGGCTAAATTCTTCTCGTGAACCTTCTTTTTTCACTACAACTAATGGTGTCTCTTCAATTTTTTCAAACGTTGTAAAGCGGAAGCCACATGACTCACATTCACGACGTCTACGAATTTCTTTATTATCATCAACTGGCCTCGAATCTACAACACGCGTTCCGTTAAATTGGCAAGATGGACATCTCATATAATTACTCTCCTGATTTCACAACAATTTAATATTTCTATTATAACAAATTTCCTATGTATAAGAAAAGCGCATTGACGCTAGTGTGCTCATGATAAACCTTGAAAGGCTAAAGTACAAGCATAGATTCTACATTTAAACTAGCTATCTAAATAAAAAAAGCACATTGAAATCACTGGGATTTCAACGTGCTCGGTCTAATTATTATTATTATGCATTAACTGTTTCTAAAGCTTTTGCCACTTTTTTCACAAGATCTACAACACGTGCAGAATAACCCCACTCATTGTCGTACCAAGCAAGTACTTTCACTTTGCGGTTACCCATCACCATTGTAGAAAGTCCATCTACTGTAGAAGAGTAAGTTGTTGTATTGTAATCAGAAGATACTAGAGGCTCAACTGAGAAGTTTAAGATACCTTTCATTGGACCTTCAGTAGCAGCCTTCACAAATGCAGCATTGATAGAATCAACTGTTACGTCTGTGTTTAAATCAACTACTAGGTCAACTAATGATACGTTAGGTGTTGGAACACGAAGTGCCATACCATGAATTTTGCCTTCTAATTCTGGTAACACTAATTTTAATGCTTTTGCAGCACCTGTAGAAGTTGGGATGATTGATTGTGCGCAACCACGTGCACGACGTAAATCTTTATGTGGATTGTCTAAATTCTTTTGGTCATTTGTATAAGCGTGAACTGTTGTCATTAATCCGCTTTCAATACCAAATGTGTCATTTAATACTTTGGCAACTGGGGCTAAGCAGTTTGTTGTACAAGAAGCATTTGAAATAACATCATGTTTTGCGATATCAAGTTTCTCGTCATTTACACCTAAAACAATTGTTACGTCCTCGTTTTTACCAGGTGCCGTTAAGATAACTTTCTTTGCGCCTGCTTCTAAGTGCATTGCTGCTTTTTCACGATCATTAAATTTACCAGTTGCTTCAATAACGATATCCACACCCATTGTTGCCCATGGTAATTTTAATGGGTCACGTTCGCTAATAATTTGAACACGTTTACCATTTACAATTAAAGCATCGCCTGCTGGCTCAATTGTACCCTCGAATGTTCCGTGATTTGTGTCATACTTAATCAAATGTGCTAATGTTTCAGCTGGATAGCTAGCGTTAATCGCAACGATATTTAAACTTTCTTGCACGATCGCTTGGCGGAAAACCATACGTCCGATACGTCCGAAACCATTAATAGCAACTGATACTGTCATTTATAAAATCCTCCTGTGAGTCATACTCATATTAATTATATACTTTATGCGAATAGTATAACACAATTTCAAAAAAGATGAACATTATATATTTATAATATTAAAGTTCTTATTTTCTGAAAAATAAAACCACCTAAATTTGTCCTTATTATGGTATAACTCCACAAAAAAAATGCGTAGCAAAGTGTTCTTGCTACGCATCTATGTTATTAATTATTGTATCAATGAAATTAAGGTGTCATATTAAATAAAGTATGGCTCCTTCGGCAAAACGGGGGTTGATTTCCGTTCCGGCTGGGCGCTTTGTTGCTGACGCTTCGCTTTCGCACAGAGCAGAGCTTCCTGGGGGCGTCCAGCCTCCGCTCCAATCAACTTCTTCACATAACGTGTAATTCTAGCATGTCACTCTAATTTACAGTGATAAAACTTCAGCAGGCGACGGCACAAGTTGTTTCATTTTGTGCGAAAAGCAAAGCAGAAGCAACGGAAGATGTACAAACGCGTCTCTGTAATAAGTCTATTCTGTTTGACTATTGAGTAGGATAACGCTCACTTTTGAAAAGCTTAAAATAAAAAAAGTTCTACGTATCATTGATTAAAGTGAAAAACTACTCGACTCCCGTTTGAAAGCTCAACGAACACCCTATAAGCACCTCAGCATTCAAAGAGATTCTTTTTTATTTTGTTTATCAAAAATAAGAATGCGTAGCAATATGTCATTGCTACGCATCGAATGATTTTACAGATTCTAAATTAATTATAAAATATCCCAATAAGTCAGGATTTTTTTTAATTGGTGCTCGGTTTGTTCTAAATTTTCATTATTATAAATAACCGCATGGGCACCTTTTTCTTTCACTGACAGAGGTAACTGAGAACGTATTCGAGCTAGTGCATCCTCTTTTGATAAGTTGTTACGCTCCATTAATCGACGAAGCTGTACCTCTTCACTAACCGATACCACGATAATACGCTCGACAAAATGTTGTAACTTACTTTCAAATAAAAGTGGAATATCCATCACAACATGCTTTTCTCCAGCCTCTAAATAAGCATCGCGCTGGCGTAACATTTCCTTACGAATAGCAGGATGCATAATATCATTTAACATTTTACGCTTTGCAGGCTCGTGAAAAATAATATCGCCAAGCTTGGCACGATTTAAACTACCGTCTTCTAGCAATATAACTTCTCCAAAATTTTCAGCTATTAACTTTAAAGTCTCCGTCCCTGGTTCTACAACATCACGCGCTACAATATCTGCATCGACAATCGGTAAACCAAGTGCTGTCATCATTTTTACTACTGTACTTTTTCCGCTTGCTATACTTCCTGTTAGTCCGATAATCATAGTTAAATCCCCTTTAATGTTGACAATTTGGGCAAAAGACTGATGTGCGCCCACCTATCGTCATTTGGCTCGTTGCAGTTCCACACGTTGGACACATTTTTTTCCCATACATTTGCAGTCGATTCTGCATACTTCCAGCCTCACCATTTATATTACGATAGTCTGAAATTGTTGAACCTCCTGCTTCAATGCTTTGGCGTAAAATAGCGACAATCGCCTCGAATAATGCACGCTTACGCTTTTCACTGATGCTGTTCATTGTGCGGGCCGGATGAATTTTTTGAGCAAATAATGCTTCTGTAGCATAAATATTGCCGCAGCCCGAAATGACCTGCCCATCCATAATGACATCCTTAACGGCCTTTTTCTCATATTTCGGCAACTTTGATTTCGCAATAAAATAATCACATGCTATTTCATCGAATGGCTCTGGTGCCATTTTTGTTAATGGTGCATGATCTTCAATTTTTGTTAAAAAACGTAGTTCACCAAAGCGGCGTATATCCGAATAAATTAAATAGCCACCATCTGCCATTTGAAATGTAGCATGAATATGTTTTTTAAATTTCGCCTCTTGGATTTCCTCAGGCGAATTTACCACAAACCATGCACCTGTCATCCCTAAATGACTAACAAGCACATAGGGGACATCTTCCTTCAATAAATGAAAAAAGATGTATTTTGCACGTCGTTCGATTTTTGTGATCGTCATTTGAGACAAGGATATTTCAAATGCATCAGGCTCAGCTTGCTTCACGATACATTGCTTTCCCTCCCCAAAGGAAAAACGAATAATTTCAGATAGTTGAACCTGTTGAATTGTCCGCCCTTCAATTTTAGGTTTTAATGCCTGGACGACACCTTCAACCTCTGGTAATTCAGGCATTTTAACCTCTCCTTATTTTGCTTCGTACCAAGTTGCACCGTAGTTAAAATCTACTTTTAATGGTACTGAAAGCTCGATTGCGTTCTCCATAACTTCTGGTACTATTTTTTCAAGCAATGCAATCTCCTCTTTAGGTGCTTCAAATATTAATTCATCATGCACTTGTAAGAGGATTTTTGCCTGCATATTTTCTTTTTTCAAACGAGCATCCATATCAATCATTGCTTTTTTAATAATATCCGCTGCACTTCCCTGAATTGGCGTATTCATCGCAGTACGCTCTGCAAAGCTTCGCAGATTGAAATTCGAGCTCGTAATGTCAGGTAAATATCGACGTCTATTTAAAATCGTTGTCACATAACCATTAAACTTCGCATCTTGGACGATATCATCCATATATTGTTTTACACCTGGGAAACTTGCAAAATACTTCTCGATAAATGTAGCAGCTTCCTTACGAGTAATATCCAAGTTTTGCGATAAGCCATAATCACTAATCCCATAGACAATACCAAAGTTCACCGCTTTTGCAGCACGACGCATATTACTATCGACCTCTTCTGCTGAAACATGGAATACATCCATCGCTGTACGTGTATGAACATCCATACCTTCACGGAAAGCTTCGACTAAATTATCATCCTTCGACATATGGGCTAATACACGCAATTCGATTTGCGAATAATCGGCAGAAAATAATATCCAATCTTCTTTCGATGGCACAAACGCTTGACGAATTTTCCGTCCTTCTTCTAAGCGAATCGGGATGTTTTGTAAGTTCGGATCGGTTGAGCTTAAACGTCCTGTAGCTGTTAATGCTTGTTGGAATCGAGTATGCACCTTTCCATCCTCTTTATGGATTTCTTTTAGTAAGCCCTCGATATAAGTTGACTGTAATTTTCCAAGCTGACGATATAAAAGAATATGCTCAATAATGGCATGCTCTGGTTTTAATTTTTCCAATACATCTGCTGCAGTGGAATAGCCTGTTTTCGTCTTTTTAATAACAGGAAGACCGAGTTTATCAAAGAGGATAACGCCTAATTGCTTTGGTGAATTAATATTGAAGGTTTCTCCTGCTTCAGCATAAATTGCTTGTTCGATAACAATTAGCTTGTCATTTAATTCCTGACCCATCTTCTCTAATGTGGCATGATTGACCGTGATTCCCTCACTTTCCATTGCCCCTAAAATAGAAGCAAGCGGAAGTTCTAAGTTTTTATAGAGTTCGAACTGTTCATTTTCCTTTAACATTGCCTCAAGCTTTGGCTGTAAAGACCACACAGCAAAGGCTTTGCGGCTGGCATGCTCAGCAAGTGCATCTATGACTGGTATAGCTCGTTTCGCCCCTTTACCATAAACAGCCTCATTTGCTTGCACATTACGATAGCCTAGTTCTTTTGCAAGAGTTGCCACATCATCTCCACTTAGCCCAGGGTTATTAATATAAGAAGCAAGCAATAAGTCAAATTCCACACCAGCTAAACGTATTCCCGCACGTTTTAACGCAGCCTGAGATGCTTTTGAATCAGACATATACTTTATTTTAGTAGAATCTTCTAACCAAAGACGAAGAACATCTGATTTAGCCGCAAGATCAAACGGCACGTACATTGTTTTCGCTCCATCTGTTAGTGCAATACCTAGTTGTTGACATGTATGATAATGCTCGTCCTCTAACTCCAAATGCACTGCCATTACATCTTTTAAATGCTCTTGCTTTACTTCTTGCACAATTTCATAGTCAAAAGGCGCTTGTTCCTCTTCTTGGACAGTAAAATCACTTTTATCTAGTAATGATTTAAAACCAAGCTCTTGCCACACACTAATTAACGCTTCCTCATTCGGACCATTATAAGCAAGATCAGAAAGCGTTATATCAATCGGCGCTTTTGTAAAAATAGTAGCTAGCTTTTTACTCATTAGCGCCTGTTCTTCATTGGCAACTAATTTTTCTTTCATTTTAGAAGCCTTCACCGTATCCATTGCCGCATAAAGGGACTCCACTGAACCATGCTCTTTAAGTAATTTAACAGCCGTTTTTTCACCGACACCTGGTACACCAGGAATATTATCTGAAGAATCCCCCATTAAACCTTTCATATCAATAATTTGTTGGGGAGTTAAGCCGTATTTTTCTGCAATAAATTCTGGTGTATTTCTTTCAATTTCAGTAATGCCTTTTTTAGTAATATATACTGTTACTTGCTCAGTCGCGAGCTGTGTTAAGTCACGATCTCCTGATACGACGATGACGTCCATATCATGTGATGAAGCTTCTTTGGCAAGTGTCCCTATAATATCGTCCGCTTCGTACAGTTCAAGCTCATATCGCTTAATACCATAAGCATCGATAAGCTTACGTATATAAGGGAACTGCTCAGATAATTCTGGTGGAGTCTTTTGTCGACCACCCTTATATTCCGTAAATGTTTCATGTCGGAAGGTTGTCTTACCCGCATCAAAGGCAACCAAAATTTTCGTTGGTTGCTCTTCCTCCAATATTCTTTGTAGCATTGTTGTAAAGCCGTACACTGCATTCGTATGAATTCCACTATCATTCGTCAATAATGGCAACGCAAAAAACGCGCGATATGCTAAACTATTGCCGTCCAATAATAGCAATTTTTCCTTTGTCATGATTTTATCCTCCTGCGTTTTCGTCTTCTTAATTGTAAAACGAAAACGTATGTTTGAAAATGCCTCTTCCTTTTACTTTATCGAGAAAACGGTTATTTTACCAATCATAACGATGAAAATCGCCAAATTTTCTACATTAACAGTATAACTCAGGATTGACGACACAAAAAAAGCCAATCACTCATTGTAATTGACTCTTCCGATATTATTCACTAGCTTTAGTTGTCTTTTCTTTGCGATAGAAAATCTCTTCATATATGACTGTCAAAATAAAAGCATTCATAAAGGCAAATACTAAAAATAATGGCATACCACCAAGCTGCGGTTGTGTAAGCTCTGTATTAAACACCATTACAGTGCCGATTTGCGCTAAGAAGAAAATAAAGCCAATCCCTACTTGCCATATAGGACGTTTAACCTTGCGTTTCTCGTACAAAAATATTCTTTTAAATATCTTGCGTACATCCTCAGCAATGACTAAACCTAATAAAAACAAAATAACAAAAAATACTGGTATATGATAAACACTTTTTGTGATCCATGCAAAATCTGATAGACGGAAGAAAAGTGTAAATAACGATGCAATACTACAGGCTATCAATAGATTTTGGAGCCACTTGCTAATTTGCAACTTCACAACGATTACCCCCATTTTTTAATTCTTGAACATTATCATTCTATCAGATAATAGTAATTTACGAAACACAAAATTATAAATTTCTATCATTTTCATAACACACAATCGATATTTGAAAGATATTTATAAAAAATATGATTAAAAATCCCTAAAACCAGACTAGAAAAATTAAATAGTATAGAAGATTGCAGTTATAACTAGATCACTCTTAAAAAGCAGCTTCACTTATCTTATTTTGAAGAATTTTTTATCCACGAAAGTACCGATACCTTCTAAATATCATGAAAACTGAGATATATTATCGGATTCATTAAACATTTCTTCTATAAACTACTCATTAGGGATTATATTTATTGTAAACGTATGCCATACATAAGTTGATCTTCGTTACGACTGGGCGACTCCTTGGGGATCAGCAATAGAGGAACGAAGGCTAAGAACATCACGTCCTGTGATAACGCCTTCGTGACCAACATCGTGCTGGCCCGAGACCCTGGAGCGAGTGAAGCGGCTCATCGGACGCCCCCAGGAAGCTTTGCTCTGTGCGAAAGTGAAGCGTCAGCAACAATGTTTTATCTGTGCGAAAGCGTAGCGACAGCAACAATGTTTTATCTGTGCGAAAGCGTAGCGACAGCAACAATGTTTTATCTGTGCGAAAGCGTAGCGACAGCAACAATTGTTTTATCTGTGCGAAAGCGTAGCGACAGCAACAATTGTTTTATCTGTGCGAAAGCGTAGCGACAGCAACAACAAAGCCCCAGCCAGAACGGAAATCAACCCCACGTTATGGTTAATGAATCTTTAAACCAGTAACTAATATGTAGAAATATATCGCCTGTTTCATAAATGTAAAAAAAGCCGTCTCAAAAAATTTGAGACGACTTCATATATTTATCCCTGCAAGAATAATAGTATTACTTAATATAGCCAGATAATATTTTTGCATATGGTGAAGTAGATGGTAAAATAATGACCGTGTCTTCACCTACAGTTTTCTTATATGATTCTAATGTACGGTACAATGAATAGAATTCAGGATCTTGAGAGAACGATTTATTGTAAATCTTAGCTGCTTCTGCTTCACCTTCCGCTTGAATCAATGCTGCATCCTTTTTAGCTGTTGCTAGCATTTCTTGAACTTTTTTATCTGTTTGTGCTTCAACACGACGTTTCTCAGCATCACCTTCAGATAGGTATTTCTGTGCGATTGATTCACGATTTGAAATCATATTCGTAAACACGGATTGCTCATTCTCCGTTGGCAAGTCGATACGACGCAAACGGACATCCACTACTTCAATTCCATATTTATCGTTTGAGAGCAATTCATTAACTCGTTTTGTGACTTGGTCATTAATACTACCACGCGAAGAGTTTTCGTCGTTAATAATCTCCTTATATTCTATTCGACCAAGCTCTGAGCGAATAACCGAATAGATAAACTCTTCCATACGTGTTTCAACTTTTTCTATTGTTCCTGCATTCGAAATTAATTGCTTTGGATCTGTGATACGCCAAACTGCATAATTATCAATGATTATTCGTTTTTTATCCTTTGTATTAATTTCCTCTTCAGAAATTTCATAAGTCATTTGGTTTTTTGGAAGCTTTGTGACGCTTTGAATAAATGGAACCTTTATTTTCAGGCCAGGCTCACTCTGAAACTTCACTACTTCCCCAAACTGTCTAACAACTGCGTATTCGGATTCTTTAACAATATAAACATTCACAAATACTATAATAGCCATGGCGAAAACGGCAGCTAAAGTGACGGCAAGAGATATATATTTTTTTGGATTCATCGGGCTTTTTTTCGACATTTTAATTACATTATCCTCTGTATTCCCTTCTTTCGAAGCAGTATTTTTGGATTTACCCGATAAAAAATTCAGGAATTTTTCAAGATCCTTATTTTTTTGATCCATTAGTTACCGCTCCCTTCTTTTTTCTCTTTTGGTGTTTCCTGTGTCGTAGTTGTTTCCTGTGTTGCAGGTGTCTCCTGTTTTGCAGGTTGCAACGCTTGAAGAGGCAAGTATTTCATTGTATTCCCATCATCATTCATAATATAAATTTGTGCTTTAGGTAATACATTTTCAAGTGTTTCCAAAATTAAACGTTCGCGTGTAATCTGTTGATTGCCCTTATATTGCTCATACATTTTATTAAAGACAGCTACATCCCCTTGAGCCTGTTCAATACGCGCTGTTTTTTCACCTTCCGCCTTCGAGATAATTGCATCCTTTTCACCTTGTGCTTCACTAATTCGCTGATTCTCATATTTTTCTGCTTGATTTATTTTTGTATTCTTCATTTCTCGTGCGTCTGTAACAGCTGTAAAGGCTGCTCGCACATCTGCATTCGGTAATTCAACATCCTGTAGTTTTACCCCTAAAACACTTATACCTATATCGTATTTTTCAATAAGAGAAACGAGTAAATCTCGTGATTTTGCTTCTATGTCTGCTTTTCCTTCAGTTAACGCAGCGTCGATTTTGGAACTTCCGATAATAGATCGAATCGCACTCGACGTAGCGCTATGTAATATTTTTTCTGGATCTTGTGAGCTGAATAAATACTTGTTCGGTTCTGTAATCTTCCATTGAACTACAAGGTCTGTTAAAACAATATGCTCATCCCCTGTAATCATTTTTGTTTCGGCATCATAAGCTTCCAATTCCCCTTCTTTATTTTGCTTATAGCCGAACTGCAAACTAAATGTTTCCTTCGATAAAACCTCAACCGATTGTACAGGCCAAGGTAACTTAAAATGTAAACCCGGTTCTGTTACTGTATCATCAGCACGACCGAACGTAATGACAACTGCTTGTTCTGATTCATCTACCGTGTACCACGATGTAAATACAGCAATAAGTGCAACAGCAGCAAAAATCCCAAGTCCCACCATCATTAGCGACCTTTTCACACTCATGTCTAATCCTCCCTTAAGCTTAGTACTATTGTATACGGGACACTTACTTAAAAGTTTCAAAATATTTTAATAAACTAGTTTTTTATTTTAGGCAGTTTGACATAAGGAGCATTGTAAAGCGCTGATCCTCCATCTAAAAATCATACCCCATAAATAAAATAGGACCGAAAAAAATCCTGTTACCATTTAAGGCAACAGGATATTGACAACTAGATGTTCAAATGCTGGGAAAAAAGTTGTTGATAAAACAATGCTAATTAATGCAGCTACAATCATAGCAAGACTTGCAAAAGTACCTTCAAGCTCACCAATTTCAAATGCTTTAGAGGTACCCGTACCATGTGCTCCCATTCCTAACATGAGACCTCTAGAGGATGGTCGATGGAAACGACATACTTTAATCACTAACGGTGCTATGAGACTCCCTAAAATACCAGTTACCATAACGAAAACTGCAGTAAGGGTAGGAGAGCCACCAATCATATTGGAAATGTCCATCGCTATTGGTGTCGTAACTGAACGCGGAACTAAGCTATGCACAAGCTCATTATTTAATCCAATTACTACGGCAATGATAAATGATGATGTTATAGCAACGGCTGAGCCAACTGCAATACTTAGAAAAATTTCAAAAGCATGTTTCTTTAATAGATTAAAATTTTTATAAATTGGTACCGCAAATGCAACTGTTGCTGGTCCAAGTAAATTTGATAAAATACTAGCTCCTGCAGTATAGGATTTATAAGATGTACCCGTTAGTAACAAAATGATAATGACCACTAATGGAGTGATCAGTATAGGTGTCAACCATTCCTTCTGATACTTTTTATAAAACATTTTACTAGTATAAAAAACTGCAATAGTACCTAGTAAACTTACTAAAGCTATTAAAAAGCTCATGCAGTATCACCTTTTTTTCGTTGCCCTAGTAATTGCGCTGTGAAACCTGTTGCAAACATTACAACTATGGCACTCAATACAATAACAAGAACAGCTTTCACACCTTGCACACCGAATAATGTAGTATAGTCGATTACTCCGATTGCAGATGGAATGAAAAATAGTAATAGTTCACTAAGTAATAAACCTGCACCTAGCTCAATCCATTCAAGCTTAATAATATGAAACTGCAAAAGTAAAAACAATAAGACTAGTCCAATTATGCTCCCTGGAATCGGCAAGTGAAGTAGGCGTGCAATACTATTCCCAACAAATAAAATTACATAAAGATAGCCGATTTGCACGATACTTTTGACGATTTTCATGGTCATCCTTCTTTCAATTTTTTATCCTGCTTTAACGGTCAGTAATATAGATTCCTTCTAGATTAAAATAGGCTTATTATCTGACCGTATTAGCCTGATTGGTTCAACTAACAAGTACATTGATTGTTAGTTGAATATTATGCTACTATACTTTACACCTATTTACGTTACCTGTAAAACAGAAAAAGAATCTACCACCAAAAAATTTGGTAATAGATTCTTCCTATTGGCTATAACTAAGCAATACAAATCAATTATGCCTCGGCATAATTGCGTCTGGAAGGTTTGACTTCTTTCAGCGGATGTTTAGACACCCACTGAAAGAAGTTAAAAATTCTTCATATATAAAGATTTTTCAAGCTATTTTAAAGTCTTAACAATAATATAGGGGGTTTCTACTAACAAGTATAAGACCCCATTGTGAATCTAAAATTGTGCTATTGTAAAGAATTCGTTAATTTTTCGGAATCATGACAATCATTTTTGTCCCTACACCAACTTCACTTTCTACCTGAATGCGACCATGGTGCGCCTCTACTAAATGCTTCACAATAGCAAGCCCTAAACCTGTTCCCCCAGAATTCCTGCTTCGCGCACGATCCACACGATAAAACCGTTCAAAGACACGGGCAATTTCATGCTTTTCAATTCCTATACCTTGGTCTTCTATTTCAATAATGCCGTGCGTTTCATTTTCCTTTAATCGAATCGTAACGGTTGTATTTTCCGGAGAGTACGTGATGGCATTGGTAATTAAATTAGTGACAATTTGAATAATACGATTGGCGTCACCCATAACTTGAACATCACGTTCTATATCAACATAAAAGCTCATATTTTTCTCATCTAGACGAGGTCCTGTCAACTCTGCTCCACGTATAAGTACATCTTGCAAGCCCATCGGCATAATATTAACGGTAAAACCATGCTGTTCAATTTTCGATAACTCTAGTAAATCCTGAATCAGCATCTGCAGACGGTTACTTTCCTTATAAATAATCTCTAAAAAAGATAGCAGCATTTTTTCATCCTTATATGCACCATCCAGTAAAGTTTCAGAAAAGCCTTTAATAGATGTAATAGGTGTACGCAATTCATGGGATACATTTGCTACAAAGTCCTTACGAATTTGCTCTAAACGAACAAGCTCCGTAATATCATGCATAACGATAACGACACCAAGCCATCGACCATGATCTCCTATAACAGGTGCTCCGTACACTTCCTTATTATATAGCTCCTGTTGGACCTCCATTTTAATTTGTTGTCGATAAGGCATTTCTGTTAGAAACACATGGTCGATAAATTGCTCTAGTGATTTAGGTAAGCCTATTGTACGAAAAACTCTCCCTTGTACATCGTCAATTTGCATACCGAAACGTTCTAAGAATACACGGTTCACAATAGATATATTTCCCTCACGCCCAATCATCATGAGAGAGCTTCCCATGTTTTCAATTAACGTTTTAAGCCTTTCTTCTTCTACCTCGCGAATCGTCGTTATATCCTGTAAATTACGCGCTAAAATATTGATGGAGTGACTAAGCGGCATCATGCGTGCATGCTCATTTTCATGGGCACGAGCACGATAATTTCCCTTCGCCAGCTCAAGTGCTGTATCTGTCACGTTATCAATAGGTTCAGTGAAATTTCGAATCATATAGCGACTTACAACAGCCATTAACATAAGTGCTATTATAAAAAGAATCGCTAGCACTACATAAAGCCGCGCATGAACAGTCGATAATAGAGAATCTTTAGCCTCAATGTTTTGCGCAGTATATAGCGCCTCTTTATCTTCCTTAGATAATTCAATCTTTCGTTCATCTAATACTTGGTTAATGGATTCTTGCCTCTCTACACTAGCCTGCTCGTTGTACTGTTCTATATAAACAGGAAAAAGCTGACCTATTACAATCATTAGGACAGCTAATATCGTTCCAAGCAATAGCATGAATGTCAAGAATAAGCGGTTGCTCATTGATTTCATGTCGTTTTCGGCTCCTCGAATTTATAGCCAAGGCCGCGAATTGTTTTGATGAATATCGGCTTACGGCTATTTTCCTCGATTTTATCGCGAAGGTGGCTTATATGCACATCCACAATTCGAGTATCGCCAGCAAAGTCATACTTCCATACAGCACTTAATAGCTGATCACGCGTTAAAACACGGTTTTTATTTTCAAGTAAATAAATGAGTAGCTCAAATTCCTTTGGTGTAAATTCCAGTGCTTCATCATGTAAAAATACTTCAAAACGCTCTGGAAAGACACGTAATTGTCCAAATTCATACATTTTCTCTTGTGGCCCACTCTTATCTTCAGCCACTACATTTTGTGTAAAACGTCTTAAAACAGCCTTTACCCGCGCTAACACTTCGCGAGGACTAAAGGGCTTTGTCATATAATCATCTGCCCCTAGCTCTAGACCAAGTACTTTATCGAATTCGTCATCCTTTGCTGTAAGCATAATAATAGGTGTATTCATACGTTGTTGACGAATTTGTTTACAAACTTCCATACCATCAAGTCTTGGAAGCATCAAATCTAATAGAATTAAATCTGGCTGTAAGTCAATTGCCTTATCCAGACCCTCTTGGCCATCTGCAGCTGTTTCTACAACATATCCAGCCTGCTCTAAATTATATTTCAATAATGTCGCAATAGAAAATTCATCTTCAACAACTAAAATCGTTTTTGTCATGTGTAATGCCTCCGTTAGTGATTTGAAACCCCCATTTCAAATCTCAAGACGTCTATAAAGTAAGTGGTGGTGTCACCAGTAAAGTACCTTCAATCACAAGCTGCTTTTGCTCATTATATGAGTGTACAGATACAGTAATCGTATTTTGTAATTTATTTACTTCCGTTACCTCTAAAAGAGTATCAAATAATTCATAATGATAGAGCGGTCCTAAATATTTTATATGTTGCTCAATAATTCGTGCACCTGGTCCAGGAATATACTTTGACACAGCAGAAGTAATAATGCCATTTAACATGATTGTTGGTACGATTGGCTTTTGAAAAGGTGTCATTGCAGCATAATCATGTTGAATATAAAGCGGATTATTATCATTCGTAAGTCCCAAATAAAGCAATAAATCCTTATCTTCTATTTTTTCGGTAATATGAATCTTCTCGCCAACTGTAATTTCATCAATAGTGAGACCAAGCTTACTGTTTTTTTGAAGCAAAAATACGCCAACCCCTTTTCTATCATATACCTTCATAGTATCAATTTTATTCCAAAAGTACAACGAAAAGCAGAATAACCATTTTATCTTCATTCAGCATTTTTTATTTGTAACAAATAGAACGCGACAGCTACCATTACACCAAAGCGAAATTGATAAAAGTTTACTACCAAAACGTGGGGTTGATTTCCGTTCCAGGCTACTCGCTTTCCTGTGGGCGAGCGCCGAGCCGCTTCCTACGCTTCGCTCCGTGCAGGGTCTCGCCTGTCTCGCTTTCCCACGGGAGTCGAGTAGCCTTCCACTACAATCAGCGATAGCGTAGAATTTCTTATAAATTTATATATTTCAACGCTATAAATGTTCGCATCGAGATGTACATTTTTGTTTGTCTTAGTATGTACACTTTCTCTCAAATATTCATGTGTATGAATATTTACTACTTGACATTGAAACCTCTACTCTCATAAATATCAGCCAAAACCAGCGACTACATAGCCGAACAAGGCTATCATGCTAGCCAATCCAAGTGAAGTTGTAATATACATTGGTGAGCAAAAATGTACATTGTTATACGAGCATACTTACAAGCGCATTTATTATCGCCATGGCTACTCACCAAAATCGAACAGACATATAACAGTGACGCAATTGTAAATCTGTTGCTATAGCTTCGTTAGCACTTTACTTTTACACAGACAGAACATTGCAAAGGTTTCGTTTTATCGCTTAATAGATATGTCAGAAAATACATGCTATATGAAGTGGTTGATTGGAGTGGAGGCTGGGCGACTCCTCGGGGATCAGCAATAGAGGAACGCGAGTGAAGCGGCTCATCGGACGCCCCCAGGAAAGCGCCCAGTCGGAACGGAAATCAACCACTCGTTTTCAAAAGAGTCATACTTTAATTAATATGACACTTTAATTTCATTGACATAATAGTTTTTCAACAACATAAAATCGAGTAGGAATGAATCCTACTCGATTTCATAAACTTTTATTAAGCTAAAACTTTCATAACGTCGCGGACAGCCTCTGCCGATTTATCTAAAGCTGCTTTTTCATTGTCTGTTAACTCAAGTTCAAAGATTTTTTCTATACCATTTGCACCTAATAATGTAGGAACACCTAGGTATAAATCATTGTAGCCATATTCGCCTTCTAAGTATGCAATAGATGGAAGTATACGTTTTTGGTCTTTAATGATAGCTTCCGCCATTTCAATAAGCGCCGCTGAAGGAGCATAATATGCAGAACCATTACCAAGAAGGTTAACGATTTCAGCGCCACCTTTACGTGTTCGGTCAACAATCTCTTCAAGACGATCTGCTGGGATTAATGATTCTAATGGAATACCTCCAGCAAATGAGTAGCGAGTTAGTGGCACCATTGTATCACCATGCCCACCTAAAACAAAACCTGTGATGTCTTTTACTGAGATATTAAGTTCTTCAGCTACAAACGCACAGAAACGAGCCGTATCGAGTACACCTGATTGACCTATTACACGATTTTTTGGGAAACCAGTTTCTTTGAATACTGTATAAGTCATTGCATCAACTGGGTTTGTAAGTACGAGGATTGTTGCATTTGGTGAGTATTTAGCAATTTCCTTGGAAACAGCTTTCATCACATCTTGGTTAATTTGAACAAGATCGTCACGGCTCATACCTGGTTTACGAGCAACACCTGCAGTGATAATTACTACATCAGAATCTGCAGTATCCGCATAATTAGAAGTACCTTTAACATAAGAATCATAGCCTTGCACTGGTGCAGCTTCCCACATGTCTAGAGCTTTACCTTTTGTTGGGTTTTCAGCTTGAGGGATATCCACTAACACTACATCACCAAGTTCTTTTTGAGCTGCTAAAAATGCTGCAGTAGCGCCTGTAAAACCGCTACCGATTACTGAGATTTTTTTTCGTTTCAGAGACATTCGAATACGCTCCTTTAAATTAGGTTATTTAATCAATTATGCCTCGGCATAATTGCGTCAGGAATCGGCTTTGTGCAAGCACAAAGAACTCCTTTTCGATTCCATGACATCCGCCGGAGGCTTCTTTCAGCGGGTGTTTAAACACCCGCTGAAAGAAATTAAAAGAGGGAGGAGAATAAATTCTCCTCCCTCGATTAAACAAGTTCATCATAAATATTTTATTAAGCTAAGTTCAATAGAAATTTACATTTCACCCTAATTATATCGGCAGAATATACTTCCACTTTAACTATAATTACTATTTAAAATAGAAAATTATAGGTTTTTGATTAATTCAGTAGCGAATTCTGAACATTTTACTTCTTTAGCGCCGTCCATTAAACGAGCGAAGTCGTAAGTTACAACTTTAGAAGAGATTGTTTTCTCTACTGATTTAGTAACCATGTCAGCTGCTTCTTGCCATCCTAAGTGTTCAAGCATTAATACACCTGAAAGTAATACTGAAGATGGGTTTACTTTATCTTGACCAGCATATTTTGGAGCTGTACCGTGAGTAGCTTCGAAGATCGCGTGTCCAGTTACATAGTTAATGTTTGCGCCTGGAGCGATACCGATACCACCAACTTGAGCAGCTAATGCGTCAGAGATATAGTCACCGTTTAAGTTCATTGTAGCAACTACGTCGAACTCATTTGGACGAGTTAAGATTTGTTGTAAGAAGATATCAGCGATAGAATCTTTAACTAAGATTTTACCAGCTGCTAAAGCGTCAGCTTGTGCTTTGTTCGCTGCTTCTTCACCTTGTTCAGCTTTAATAGCATCATATTGGTTCCAAGTGAATGTTTGATCAGCAAATTCTTTTTCAGCTAATTCATAACCCCATTTTTTGAATCCACCTTCAGTGAATTTCATGATGTTACCTTTGTGTACTAAAGTAACAGATGGGCGTTTATGAGTAATAGCATATTCGATAGCAGAACGTACTAAACGCTCAGTACCTTCTTTAGATACAGGTTTTACACCGATACCAGAAGTTTCTGGGAAGCGGATTTGATTAACACCAAATTCAGTTTGTAGGAAGTTGATGATTTTTTGTGCTTGTTCAGAACCAGATTCGAATTCAATACCAGCGTAGATGTCTTCTGTGTTTTCGCGGAAGATAACCATTTCAACGTCTTCTGGACGTTTAACTGGAGAAGGTACTCCATCAAAGTGACGTACTGGACGTAAGCATACATATAGGTCAAGTTGTTGACGTAATGCTACGTTTAGAGAGCGGATACCACCACCGATTGGAGTAGTAAGAGGACCTTTGATTGCGATTAGGTATTCGTTAATTTTGTCTAAAGTTTCTTGTGGTAACCATTCACCAGTTTGGTTGAATGCTTTTTCACCAGCTAGAACTTCTAACCATTCGATTTTCTTTTCACCGTTGTAAGCTTTTTCTACTGCTGCGTCGATTACACGTGATGCTGCAGCCCAAATATCTGGACCAATTCCGTCACCTTCGATGAAAGGAATCACTGGATTGTTTGGTACATTAAGTACGCCATTTTCAACTACAATTTTGTTTGACATTGATGTTGCCTCCTAAATTCATAATCATAGGACTGTGTTTTCAGTAACACAGTCCCAAATATTCTAGCATATTTTCCGAATTAGCGCTCGCTGACTGGAACATATTTTTGCATGCCTGGTCCAACATACTCTGCACGTGGACGGATTAGGCGGTTGTTAGCATATTGCTCTAAAATATGAGCTACCCAACCAGAAGTACGTGATACTGCGAAAATTGGTGTGAATAGGTCATGATCAATACCTAAAGAATCATACACTGACGCAGAGAAGAAGTCTACGTTTGCAGGTAATTTCTTTTGTTCTACGATCATGTCATGGATTTTAACTGACATTTCATAAAGCTCTGGTTTACCAGTTAGCTCAGTTAATTTTTGTGACATTACACGTAAGTGTGGTGCACGTGGGTCGCCTTTGCGGTATACGCGGTGACCGAAGCCCATGATTTTTTCTTTGTTATCTAATTTATTTTGAATATAAGATTCAACGTTTTCAAGTGAGCCGATTTCAGTTAACATTTTCATAACTTGCTCATTTGCACCACCATGAAGTGGTCCTTTTAATGCACCGATAGCTGCAGTTACACCAGAATAAACATCTGATAATGTAGCTACACATACACGTGCTGTGAATGTAGATGCATTTAATTCGTGGTCAGCATGTAATACTAATGCTTTGTCGAATGCTTCAACTTCGATTGCTGCTGGTTCTTCACCTTTAAGCATGTATAAGAAGTTTGCTGCATATCCTAATTCTGGTTTTGGTGCAACTGGCTCTAAACCTTTACGAACACGCGCAAATGCAGTAACTACTGTTGCAATTTTAGCTTGTAGACGGATAGCTTTACGATAGTTAGCTTCTGTATCCATAACATCCGCCTCTTCATCGAATACACCAAGTAAAGATACTGCAGTACGTAGTGCAGCCATTGGATGTACAGTTGAAAGTGGGTATGATTTGAATTGGTCTACAATTGCTTGCGGAATAGACATGTTGTCTGCCAATTGTTGTTTTAATTCAGCTAGCTCGTCCGCTTTTGGTAAACGAGTATGCCATAATAAATAAATTACCTCTTCGAATGACGCATTCTCTGCTAAATCATCAATGTTGTAACCAACATATGTAAGTGTGTCATCGATAATTGAACTGATTTTAGATTCCGCTGCTACGATACCTTCTAAACCTTTAGTTGCTGACATAAATTATCGCTCCCTCATAATTATATTTTTTTAGTTGTAAATGCAGTTATTAGGTCACATCTACGTTTTTTGCTCATATGAACCATTAAGTAAATCGCTTACAATTGCTATTATAATCATTTTTGACAGCTTTGTGAATGAAAAACCTCCGAATAAAGAAAAAGGTGCACGAGCGATTATATATACGCCTGAAAGAGATTCTTTTTTACGTTTTAACATTAATTTATCATTTGAAATGGGGTGAATCTGTAAAAATGAGGAATATTAAATATTTTTCATACGAAAGAACTATGAGTGTTTTATTTTTTATATTCTACTTGGTAATACTATGGTTCGTATTACCCGTATCTCTAGCGATTTTTTTGTCTTTTTCTACGTATCCTATCATAAAATTTCTTCATTCTTATTGTAGGATTACCTATTGGCTTGCAGCAATTATCGTGGAAGCACTTATTCTAACTTGCATTTTCTTACTCGTTATCATTTCTATAAACAGCATTATTCTTGTCTTCCCTGAAATCCGAGATACACTACAAAATTTCCCACTTTTCAACGAATATGAATCAATGTTTATCCAAGTTTTAAAGGAAAAATCGCTTTCTATTTTCGATTCAATCTTTTTATACATGGCTAATATTTTCCAACTATTCATGAAACATGTAATTGAAGTATTTATATTCCTTGTCGCTTACTATTTCGCCCTATTGGAAACTCGCAAATCCCGATATTGGTTTTTCCAATATGTGCCCAAAAAATTCCGCAATGAGTGGCAGTCACATTTTTCCAAAATTATGCAGTTATTTCATTACTTTTTGTATGTGGAGTTTCAGCTGTTCACGATTACACTGCTCATTCTTTGTGCAGGATTCATGATTCTCCAATTTGAACAAGCCATCATCAAAGCTTTTATAGTAGCATTTGCAGACGTACTTCCGTTCTTTGGGATTGGCGTATTTCTTGTACCCATGAGCATTTATTTTTACTTAAAAGGCAATACCTTTTTATGTGTTGCTATTTTACTTTTGTATCTCTTCGTTCAATTAACAAGGCAGCTAGCTGAATCCATGCTTTGGTCAAACACATTACAATTACGGACTTTCCACACCTTTTTCATCAGTGCTGCCTCTATTTTATTATTTGGTTTTTACGGTATTTTACTTAGCCCCATATTTTTATTTTTGGCTGTTAAACTAAAGGAAAATGCTATTTTTGAACGATGATAAATTGACCTTTTTTCATTTTTTTCCGCATCCAAAAATAAAAGATTGGTTGGAACATTTTACGAGAAAAAGGTAGGAGCAATAATAAACCAACAAGGTCTGTTATAAAACCTGGTAATACTAGAAGTACACCACCACTGAAATTTAAAACTGTATCAACTAATGCTGGCCCTGGTGCCTCTCCACGTGCTATCGTATTTTTAACCTTTTGTACAGAATTCATACCTTTATTTTTCACTACATAAATACCTATAATACTCGTAGCGACTATAAGAAGTAATGTATTTAAAATACCAATATTTTGACCAATTACTATTAATAACGCCAACTCGGCTAATGCATAGACAATGAAACCAAGAAAAACTTTTCTCATTTTTTTCTCCTTTCTATCTAAAAAAGGTATACCTTTTATACGTTATTATAGCCCATTAAGTTTCATAAAAAAAACAATGGGTCCTATTTAAGGAGAAGATGATGCTATTCTTTTTATAGTAAATTCTCCTTCCATGAGGGAAATGGAACAATTTTAATTTGGTTAAATATTGTTTAAACTAGGCAAAATCAGCTCGTCACCATAACGTGGGGTTGATTTCCGTTCCGGCTGGGCGCTTTCCTAGGGG